>NZ_JAJEPR010000021.1:0-58733 GCF_020686945.1 Fusicatenibacter faecihominis
GGGGGCCCGCTCCGAGTCAGCGAGCCCGCAGGCCCCCTCAAACTCCCCCATCTGGGCCCGCTTTAGAAAATAAGGGGCTTACGTCATACAAGGACTGCGTGAAATGACGGGAGATTCGTGACTCATGGTGATATGGATGTGCGTCACATTCTCTGGCAGATTGTGACAGATGCTATAGTTTTCTGCATGTATAGCTGCTCATCTTCCACTATGGGACACCATTTATCCGTTATTTCGCGCAATAGTAGTATGACGTAAGCCCTTTTCTTCCACTATGAGACACCAGTCATCCGGCATTTCACGCAGTTCCTGTATAACGTAAGCACCCTTCTTCCACTATAAGACACCATTCATCTGTCATTTCACACAATAGTAGTCTGACGTAAGCCCCTTCTTCCACCATGAGACATCAACCATCCGTCATTTCACACACATCTTGTATGACGTAAGCACCCTATTTTCTAGCGTGTCCTAGAAAGGGGGTGCAGGGGGAAAACCAGGACTAGCGCAACTCCGATGGTTTTCCCCCTGCAATTCCCATGGTGTCTTCCAAAGCCCCCATATTATCAAAGATTACTTTCTTTCTGATTAAGTTCCTTCTGAAGAAACTGCCCCACCTCCGTCATAGCCATAAGTGTCACAACCAGGAACCCTCCTGGAACAATTATCATCCACCAGGATCCGGTCAGCAGCGCCTTCTCCGCCAGCGACAGCATGCTGCCCCAGGACACCGTCTCCAGGGGCAGCCCCATGCCCATGAAACTCAGTGTGGACTCCGCCACGATCGCGCTCCTCACATTCATAACCACCATAAACTGGATCGCCGGCAGAAAATTCGGCGTGAGATGCCGCCCGAGCACATGAAAAAAGCTTCCTCCCATGCACCGTGACGCCGTCACATAATCGCTGCTCCGGATCTGGCGCACCTCGGTCCGGACTACTTTTGCAATGCTGGCCCAGCTCGTGACGCCGATGACCAGCGAAACGGAAAGCACATTTGCCTTCCCCAGGATCGCCTGGAGAAGGATCACCAGCAAAAGATTCGGAATGCTTAAGAAAATTTCCGTAAACCGCATGAGCAGCGTATCTGCCCACTGAGGCGCGATACCGCTTAAGCCCCCGAAGAGAATTGCAATCACCGTGGAGATCAGCGTGGAAACACAGCCAATAAACAGTGAAATCCGTCCTCCGGACCAGATCATCGTGAAAATATCCCGACCCATCGTGTCCGTTCCAAACAAAAACTGCCTGCTCGGCGCCTGGTTCGCGTTCATGAGATCCATATAAGAAGGATCTTTTCCTATTACAAAAGGCAGAATCAGACAGCCCGCCACAATCAGCCCTAAAATCACGAGGGAAATCACCGGCATTTTTGCTCCCTTTTTCCTGGCGGAGACGGGACTCTCTTCCATTTTTCTCATGCCGACAATCTCAAAAGCATCTGCCTCACGCATTCTCTTCATCCTCCTTTGTATCCTTCATCGCCTCTTCCGCCCGGATCCGGGGATCGATGCGCTCGTTGATGGTCTGGGCAATCATATTGCAGAAGATCACCAGGATTCCGGAGAAAATGCACAGCACCATGAGAAGATTATAATCCCCGTACCGCGCACTTTCGTAGGAAAGAGTTCCGATGCCCGGATAGGAAAACACCGACTCGATAATGTAAGTTCCGCCCAGCACATGGGGCACAGAGATTGCCATAAGGCTCAGATAAGTGGGAATCACATTCCGAAGACAATGCCCGAAAAGAATCTTTTTCCGGTTCAGGCCCTTGGATTTGGCCAGGAGCACATAATCCGTCCGCACTTCCTCCAGGATTTTATTTCTTATCATATAGGCGTAATACCAGAGATGATCCAGCACCACAATGCTCATGGGAAGGATGAGATGCAGGATCCGATCCCCGATATCGTTCTTTTTTCCAATGGTGTAAGCGCCGCTGCTGGGCAGCCAGTGAAGCTCCACAGCGAAAATCAGGATCAGCATGAGGGAAAGCCAGAACTCCGGAATACAGCTCGTGATCGTTCCCACCCGGCAGATCAGCCGGTCACAGAGGCTCCCCTCCTTCCAGGCGCAGAAAATCCCCAGAAGCAGAGCCAGCACAAAGGTCAGCACAAAACCGATGCCGCCAAGAAGCAGCGTATTTCCCAGGCGGCCCTTGATGACTTCGAGAACGTCCGTCTTATATTTCCAGGAAATGCCGAAATCCCCGTGGGCCACCCGCTTCAGCCACTTCACATACTGGACGGAAATCGGCTCCTTGAGGCCTAATTTTTCCTCTGCCTGATCCCTTTCTTCCGGGCTCATTTTTTCAACCCGGTCCCCGTAATAGGAAACCAGCGGATCTCCCGGGGCCAGCCGGGCAATGTAAAAAGTAATCAGGGAAAGCAGAAAAATACTGAGTAGAAAAATAACCAGTTTTCTTCCTATATAAATGCATGTCTTTTTCATGCCCCCACCTCTTTTCTGCACCGCACAAAATGCTCCGGCAGCATTTCGATCCACTCTGTCTTTTCATCCGTCTGACAAAGCATGCTCTCCCCGCCTGCTTTCATCCCACTCTCTTTCGTTTTCAGCTCGTATTTTCCCGGGTCCGGCACTGCGGAAAGAAGCCGTTTCGTATAGGGATGCAGCGGATTGTCGTAGAGTTCCCGGCGGGGCGCCAGCTCCACCAGCTGTCCCTGATACATGACGCCCACGCGGTCGCATAAGAATTCCACCATCGAAAGGTCGTGGGCGATAAATAAGAAGGAAAAGCCGTGCTCCCTCTGCAGATGACGGAATAGATTGACGATCTGAGCCTGAATGGAAACGTCCAGAGAGGCAATGGGCTCATCCGCTACCACCAGCTCCGGATCCATGATCAGCGCCCGCGCAATGGCCACCCGCTGTCTCTGTCCTCCGGAGAGCTCCGATGGGTATCGGTCCAGGAAACTGCTGTCCAGACCCACATATTTCAGCTGGAACTCCGCCTCTTTCCGGTAAGTTCCCCGTTTGGGCTTCCTTCGGCTGAGTTTCAAGGGCTCCAGAACGATCTCCTCCACCCGCATCCGCTGATTCAGGCTGGAAGCGGAATCCTGAAAGATCATCTGGCGCTCGGCCTGGAGGGCTTTCCGGTTTTTCCGGAACTGCTTTTTATCCAGAATGTCGATTCCCCTGTAAAAAATCTGCCCTTCCGGCGACTGGCTGATATTCATGATACAGCGGGCCGTCGTGGATTTTCCGGAACCGGACTCGCCCACCAGCCCCAGGATCTCGCCTTTCCGAAGCTCAAAGGAGACATCGTCCACCGCCCGGAGCACTCTTTTTCCGGTCATGGAAAAGAGCTGGGTCAGGTGTTTTACCTCCATAAGCACTTCTTTTCCCGGCGCTTTCCGGTCAAATTCCGGGTGATATTTGATCTCCTCCAGCGTTCCATCAAGCTCTTTTCCCTGAGTCATTTCGGCTTCGATCTGTTCCCTGGCCTTCGCCGCCCGCTCGTCCAGAAGCCAGGTTGCCGCATAGTGCGTGTCCGTCACGCGGAACATAGGCGGCTGTTTCTCATAATCGATGGCCAGGGCATAAGGATTTCGACAGGCGAAGGCATCCCCAACCGGGGGATGGATCAGTTTCGGCGGCATGCCCGGGAGACAGTAGAGCTCCTTTTTCCCCCGGGAAAGGGCCGGCAGAGAGCGGAGAAGGCCTCTGGTATAAGGATGTTTCGCGTCCTCGAAAATTTCCCCCACAGTCCCGGTCTCGCAGATTTTTCCCGCATACATGACAGCGACCCGGTCTGCAGCCGCAGCTACCACACCGAGATCATGGGAAACCAGCACGATCGCCGTCCCCAGTTTTCTCTGGATCTCCCGAAACAAAGCCAAAATCTGGGCCTGGATTGTCACATCAAGGGCCGTAGTCGGCTCATCCGCCAGAAGCACCGCCGGCTCCGAGGCCAGGGCAATGGCAAGCACGCTCCTCTGCCTCATTCCCCCTGAAAAATTCCAGGGATACTGGGCGGCCCGCTCCTTCGGATGGTCGATACCCACCAGCTCCATGAGCTCCCAGACCCGGCGGCGCACTTCTTCGCGGGAGAACTCCGGCCGATGGATGATGACAGCCTCCGCGATCTGCGCCCCCACCGTCATAGCCGGATTCAGCGTCGTCATGGGGTCCTGAAACACCATGGAAAAAGAGTTTCCCCGAAGCTTCTGCATCTCCTTTTCCGTCAGGCCGGTGATCTCTTTTCCACCAAGCAGAACGCTCCCGCTCTTGATCTGCGCCGTTTTCGGGAGCAGCTTCATAATAGACCGGCACAGAACGCTTTTTCCGCAGCCGGACTCGCCCACGATCGCCAGCGTTTCCCCTTTTTTTACAAAAAAACTCACGTCCCGCACGGCTTCCGCTTCGCCGTCGGGCGTGTCAAAACTGACAGACAGATTTTTTACCTCCAGTAATTCCGCCATCTTGCTTCCTTTCTTTAACGCAAACAGCTCCCCCCGGTCTGTCGGAGGGAGCATTTAACCTCATTCTTTACTCTTCGATCGTCCACTCGGTAATGTTCCAGAAAATTCCCACGCCATGGTGGCCCATGATCGTCTCCTCATCGATTCCCTGAATGGAGGATTTTGCCACATAGTTCGCGTCAATATAGCAGATGAAGGCATACGCCGGATCCTTTGCCAGCTCTTCCTGGAATTTCGCATAGGCTTCTTTCCGCACCTCCGGGTCGTCGGACTGACGGGCCTCGGTGAGGTACTGATCCACAAGCGCGTTGGAATAACCGGAATAGTTGGCGCCTTTGTCTGTTCCAAATACTTTGTAGGTGTGGTCGTCCGCATCAAAGGGGCTTCCCCAGCCGATGAGGTAAGCCATCTGTCCGCCCCAGTCCACCTGAGCCGGGACCTCGACCGTCACATCGATGCCGATCTCTTTGAGCTGCTGGGCTGCCGCCTGAGCGATATCCACACGAACCTGGTCTCCCGCGCCGACGCTGATGACAAAGCCCAGTTTTTCGCCGTTTCTGTAATAGAAACCGTCGTCTCCTATCGTACACCCTACGCTCTCAAGGATTTCTTTGGCTTTCTCCGGATTGTAATCGTAGTGCTCCACATTTTCATCGTTGTAAATGTTCCGCTGCAGGGGGCCGTAAGCCGGCATTCCCTCGCCTAAGAGCACCGCCTGAACGATAGCCTCCCGGTCGATGCCGTAGCAGATCGCCGGAATGATGTCTTTGTTCTCGGTCCAGTAGTCGTTGTTGAAATTGAAGAGGATTCCTCGGTAATCGGAGGTCTTCATATCATAACAGGTATAACCCTCTTTATCGGTAAAATTCTGGGCATCCTTCGGTGTGAGGAGCGCCAGATCCAGCTCGCCGGAATCCATCTGAAGAGCTTTCGCGTTATCATCGGTGACAATCTTGAAAATAACTTCGTCAATGTTCGGCTCGCCCTTGAAGTAATCTTCGTTTTTATCCAGGATAATGGCCTGTCCCTCGTCCCACTCAGTCAGCTTGTAGGGGCCGGTTCCGATCGGATGACGGAAGAAGTCGGATTCCTGCATGTCTTCCCCTTCCAGGAGATGTTCCGGAAGAACTGCCATGGTCATGTAGTCCAGGAAGGCCACGTTCGGGGCATCCAGCTTGAAGGAAATCGTGTAATCGTCGATGACATCGATCTCTTCCACATCCTCGTAGTTCGGAGCGTTCTCGGAACCGTTGTCCGGATCCATGATGGCCTCGATCGTGAATTTCACGTCATTGGCTGTGAAATCCTCGCCGTCGTGCCATTTGACCCCTTCTTCCAGATGAAACGTATAAGTACAGGTATCCTCGTCAAACTCCCAGCTCTTCGCCAGGCCCGGAACTACCTGATTGTCTCCGTCATGAGCAGTCAGTCCGTTAAAGATCAGAATGTTGATTTCCCCATGCTCATCCATGGCCGGATTGATCCTTGTATAATCATTGCTTCCATATACCAGAGTGGAAGCGTCCGCATTCACAGAAGCGCCCCCCAGCACGCAGGCCAGAGCTGCCCCTAAAAGTAAACCTTTTTTCAAAGTTCCGTTCTCCTTTTTGTTTTCATAATATGTCTGTGTCACAGTGACGTTATTATAACAGGCAAGCAAAAAAATTATAAGCCACGGTGGGGGATGTTTTTTTAAAAAGATCTGAAAAGTTCACTCTTTCTGTAACAGAGCAGAAAAGAGAACATTGCTAGCAGCCAGGTCATCGGATATACCATTGCTACCATGGAAACAGAATGAAAATAAGCTACCAACCAGGCAAGTATCAGGACGCGGACCAAGCACAAATCAACAATCACAATAACCATGGACAGGAAGGTCTTTTTTAAGCCTCTTACCACACTCCCTGTCAATTCCATAATGGAATAAATAAAGTAAAAAGGAAATGTGATATGAATAATCTGGCAGGCAACAGAAATGACATCTGGATCCTTACAAAAAATGCCCGTGAATTTCCGGTCAATACAAAGGAGCAGAGCCGCCAGCCCTCCGATAATCAACGCGGCAACCAGGTTGCAGGATATTTCCGCTTTTTTTATACGCTCATATTTGCCTGCTCCTGCATTCTGACTGGTAAAAGTCACCATTGCCTGCCCAAAAGCCATGATCGGAAGATACAGAAAATTTTCTGCCTTGAAATAAACCGTGAAAGCTGCGATCGCATTCTCCCCAAAGCCATTGATATAATATTGTACAAAAATATTGGAAATGGTAAGGATCACTGACTGAATGCCCAGCGGCACTCCTGTTTTTATAATCAAAAACAGCATTTCATGTGTCACATTCCACTTTCCTTTCCATAATTTTTCTCTGCGAAAAAGCAGAAACAGCAGAACAACAGTTGTAAATGTCTGAGAAATCAGCGTGGCCACTGCCGCTCCTGCCACTCCCTGATGAAGGCTGGCAATAATCAGGGCATCCATTCCTACATTTAAGATGCCTCCGGCAGCCAGCACAAGAAAAGGTGTTTTAGAATCTCCCAGTGCCCGAAAAATCCCTGCACACATGTTATATAAGATCATAGAAAGAACTGCCATCAGATAGATTCTGACATAAGTTAATGCCTCTTTCATAATATTTTCCGGCGTATTCAGCCAGATCAGAGCCTGCTCGGCCAGAACCTGTCCCAGCATCATAAGAAACAGGCCTCCGAAAAAAGCAAGAGCCAGGGCGTTTTCAATACTATTCCGTACCCGTTCTTTTTCTCCGGCTCCCTGAAAATTTCCGGTTATTACTCCTGCTCCGACGGAAATTCCAGTAAACAGTCCAATCAGGCAGGTAATCAGAATACTGCTTGCTCCAACTGCTGCCGCTTCCGTTTTTCCCATAAAATTTCCCACAAAAATCAGATCTGTGGTTCCATACAGCTGCTGAAACAGACTTCCCAGAAATAAAGGCAGTGCAAAAAGTAAAAAGCCTTTTATCACACTGCCTTCGGTTAAGGATCCTTTTGAGTTTTCTCCGGTAAAATTAAATCGACGATTCCATCTTCTTTCGTTCATATCTGGTCATTGTCTCCCTGTCTGCAAAAAATACGGATTGAAGAAGTTTCTGTGTGTAGTTGGAAGAACTGTGATAAATAATCTGTTTTGTATCTCCACTTTCTACAATTTTTCCATTATACATGACGGCAATTCTGTTGCAAATACTGCTCACGAGAGCAAGATCATGAGAAATAAAAAGACAGGTCATTTTTTTCTTTTTCTGAATTTCCATGAACAGACTCATAATCTGTGCCTGAACAGAAACATCCAGCGCACTTGTGATTTCATCACAGATCAGGAACTCCGGTTCGATCATAAGTGCTCTGGCTATCGCCGCACGCTGACACTCTCCGCCGCTGAGTTCCGAAGAATGTCTGTCATAATATTCTCTTTTCAGGCCAACCAGCTCCAGATTTTCCAGTGCCAGTTCTTTTCGCCTGGCCGCCGGTATCTTCGTATAATAGCGTACGCCTTCCTCCAGTCCTTTTCCGATCGTCATGGCAGGGTTAAAAGAAAGCCGGGGATTCTGGAAAATCATCTGCCTTTTCTGACAGTATTCCTTCTGAATTTTCCGATTGCCCGCATCCAGAAGATTGATTTTCCCACCCGGACCATCCATATAGACAGCTCCGCTGTCCGCTTTTTCCAGTCCTGCAATTACATTTGCCAATGTACTTTTCCCGCTTCCGCTCTCTCCGATCAGTCCGAAACACTCTCCCCGATACAGTTCAAGGCTAACATCGTCTACTGCTTTTATTTTTTTCCCCTGCTTTGAAAACGTTTTATTTATATGTTCAGCTCTTATAAACTCCTGCTCACCCATTATTTTCCTCCACCCAGGATCCAGTGTGTTTCTGAAACAGAAATCCTCTTTTCATTTTCTGTATCAGCGATATATGGCGGCTGTTTTTCATAAGACATGCCAAATCTGGGAACTGCCCTGATCAGCGCTTTTGTATAAGGATGTTCTGCCTCCAGCAGGATTTCTTCTTTTTTTCCCCACTCCACCAGTTTTCCATTGTACATAATGCCTACATAATCAGCCATATACGCAATCACACCGATGTTGTGTGTTACCATCAGTATTGCTGTTCCGAAATTTTCCCGAAGTTCCATAAGAGCATCCGCAGTCTGAGACTGTACGGTTACATCCAGGGCGCTCGTAGGTTCATCTGCCAGTAAAAGCTTCGGATTGCATACCATCCCCAGCGCGATCGCCGCCCTCTGGCACATTCCTCCGCTCAGCTCAAAAGCATAGGAATCCATAATACGCTCTGGATCCGGGAAATGCAGTTTTTTAAGAAGCTCCATTCCTCTTCCCAGAGCCTCTTTTTTTGATATTTTTTCATGTACTCCCAGCGCTTCGCAAAACTGTTTTCCAATCGTTGTAACCGGATCAAAGGAACTTTCCGGCTGCTGAAAAATCATGGAAATATCTTTTCCTCTGATTTTTTCCATTTCTTTTTCTCCAAGCAGCTGCAGCTGTCGGTTTTCAAACCAGATATCACCGGAAGTAATTTTTCCTTCTTTCCCCAAAAGCCCTGTAATACTGCGAAGCATCGTCGATTTGCCTGAACCGCTTTCTCCTGCGATCCCCACAATCTGACCAGCCCCCACAGCCAAAGAAAGATCCTGAACTGCGGGGGTATGATTATATGAAATATTCAAATGGTCTATATTCAGCATCATTATTCTTCAATATCAATGTTATTTGTTATAAGGTAATACTCGGTAGGATTGATTTCAAAACCGCTCACCTTTTTGGAATAAGCGCAGATCAGCTGCTGATCTGCAACGAAATCAAAGGCCCGATCTTTCACCAGCTCTGCACAGATTTGTTTTGCAATATCCGTTCTCTCGGTTTCATCAAAGGTTGCTTTCAGCTTTTCAGAAAGTTCGTCCACCGTCGCATTGGAATAATGTCCGTAGTTGTTGCTGCTACCGGTCTCGAACATCATGCTCACCATATACTGGGCACTTCCCGTGGGAGCCATGGCATAATTTAAAAGCGCCACATCAAATTCTCCATTTGCCAGAGGATCATCCAGCACATCAAAGGTTTCAATCTGCATATCAATGCCGATAGCTCCAAGCTCTGCCTGCATCATATCTGCCAGCTGCAGGCATTCCGTATTATAGCTATAGGTAATAGCATGAAGAGATAAAGGTTCTCCATCTTTATCCAGAATACCATCATTATCCGTATCTTCGTAACCCGCTTCTTTTAAAAGCTCTGCTGCCCCCTCCGGGTCATAGGAGGTTACCGCGTTTTCCATTCCCTCTGTACTTCCATATGGGAGAGTCTCCGGATAAATGCCGTATGAAGCAGTTGCATAACCATTATAAACAACATCCGCAAAGCTTTCTCTGTCAACGCACATACCGATCGCATTTCTCACATTCACATCGTCCACTCCGCTATGCTCCAGATTATACATCAGGAAATTAGCTCTTGTAGAGGTTGCGCTGTCCATAGTTACATTTTCATTATTCTCAAAAATTTTAGTTCCGCTGGCCGGAAGCTGGGCAATCAGATCGATTTCTCCGTTCTGCAGAGCCATATTGAGAGCTTCCGTATCATCGATAATCTTCAGATCTACCGTATCTACCTTCGGTGTTCCCCCCCAGTAGTTCTCATTTTTTTCCATCTGAACTTCTGTCATGGCAGAAAAAGAAGTTGCCACAAACGGACCGGTACAGGACACTCCAAGCTCCGGATCTGCTTCCTTATCCGCATCATAAATTCCAAGAAGCGGATCACACAGATCATTTAAAATTGTAGGATTTGGAGTCTCAGTAACGATGGTCAGTACCTGTCCATCTGCCTCCATACTGGAGATAGCCAAAGTAGAACCGGCGCGGTCATTCTTTGCGTAAGTACGCTCAAAACATTTTTTTACAGCCTCTGCTGTAACCGGATTTCCATCAGAAAATGTAACTCCGTCACGAATGGTAAATTTCCAGGTCAGGTCATCTACATTCTCATAGCTTTCTGCAATCCAGGGCTGGGGTACATAGTTTGCGTCGAGACGAAACAGATTTTCACTGATGCCATAGATTGACATGATCCAGCCATCCCAGTTATAGGCAACATCCAGACTCTCTGCTCCAAAAAATCCGGTTGTTGCACCTGCTGTAAAGTGTTTTCCACTTTCTGCTGCGCTTACCCCGCTGCCTGCCAGCGAAGCCATTATTGCCGCACATAAAATCATTCCTACTGCTTTCTTTTTCATTTTTTCCTCCGTTTTCTGAACAGCGTTTAAGCATGTTCCATTTTTTATCAGAATATCGGGTGCCCGATAAATCTTTTTACATTTCTGCCTCAGTATCTAAAACATCTCTCAAACTGTCACCTAAAAGGTTAAAAACCGTCACCACCACAAACAGAGCAATTCCATTAAATACAATAATCCAGGGTGCTGTCTGCAGATAATCCTTTGCTTCACTCATAACGGCTCCCCACTCCGCTGTGGGTCTTACTGCTCCAAGCCCCAGGAAAGACAGACCAGCCATACTTAAGATCACACTTCCCACATCCATTGCAGCTGTTACCAATAATGATGGCATAACGTTGGGCAGGATATAACGGAACAGAATGGAGCATCGGCTGGCTCCGCAGATTTTTGCTGCTTTTATGTATGGCACATTTCTAAGAGAAACCGTCAGACTTCTTGCCAGACGGCAATAGGTAGTCCAGTAAACCGCACAAAGAGAAAGGATTCCGTTTATCACTCCATTTCCCAGAATTCCGGCAATTGCCACCGCTAGAATAAAAGAGGGGAATGCCTGAAAAATCAAAGTAACCTTCATAATTACATTTTCCCAGACACCGCCAGCGAATCCAGCTATGATTCCCAATACCGTGCCCAAAGCAAACACTATGATTACAACAAACAACGCTGAAAAAACAGAAGTTTTGCTTCCGGCTATAATTCTGCAGAACACACAGCGGCCAAGATTATCCGTACCGAAAGGATATTCCAGGCACGGTTTCAGAAATGCATGCCTCATATCCGGTTTAAAGGGCGCATGATGAATCCAATGTGATCCCTCCAATGCCGTCACAATCAGAATCAGAAATAATATCAGCGAAACACCCAGCCAGATTTTCTTTTTTTTATGCATCTTTATTCACCCCTTTTCTTACTCGTGGATCAAGGAGTTGATAAGATGCATCCACAACAAAATTTATCACCAGAAAGATCAGCGCCATCCAGACAACATATCCCTGAATCACCGGATAGTCTCTGTAATTTATAGCGTCTACAGCCAGTTTTCCAACTCCTGGCCAGGAAAAAATGCTTTCTACAATGGTTGTTCCACCCATCATATTTCCAATCGACATTCCAAAAAGAGTCACCAGCGGAAGCATACAGTTTTTTAAAACATGCCCGAAGAGAATCTTTCTCTCTGAAATTCCACGGCTTTTCAGGCCATCAATATATCCTTTTGACATTTCTTTTAAAACAATAGCTCTTACCTGCCGGATATACCAGGCAGCCAGTGTCAGTGCCAGTACCAGCGCCGGCATCAGGATTCCTTTCCAGTCCCTGGTTGCAATTACTGGAAGCAGACCCAGCTTTAATGCAAAAACATACATCAAAATAAGGGCAATAAAGAAAGAGGGAAGGGAAGAAAACAGATAGGTGAGCCCCCTCCAGATATTATCGAAAAGTCCATTCCTGTACTTTGCACATAAAATGCCTATGGGCAGCGAAATCAGGACAACCAGCAGCATGGATACTGCTGTAAGTGCAACCGTATAGGGGAGATTCTTTGCCAGTTCTGCAGCAACTTCTTTTTTCGATTTATAGGAAGTTCCGAGATCCCCTTTACAAAGATTTATCATCCAGTCTTTGTACTGTATCAGAAGCGGCTTATTCAGGCCCAGTTCTTCCCTTTTGGCTTCCAGTTGTTCTTCTGTCACCATCATTCCGGATTTTTTCAACATCCTCTCTGCCGCATCCCCCGGAGACAGCCAGGATAGAAGAAAAGACAAAAATGTAATTCCCACCAGCAGGATCACTGACTGTACAAGTCCCCGCATTATTCGTTTTTTCATACGTTTTTTTCTCCTAATCCAGGGGTTTTTCAGCCCGTATCATAAACATAGGCGTATTTCCATACAGAAGCTTTTCTTTTTCATCCCACATTTCTTCTATGATGCTGCGCTCACAGGAAATGTTTTCATATCCGATTCCTTGTAAAAGCCCCATATCCCAGTCGGGCCTTTTCCGATCTCCGAGAACATGGCTTCCAACGTTCCTCTCATGTTCTTCCGTATCTTTTAAATTCGACTTTTTATCAAAAGCGTCTCCATAGAGACGGATGCACTCTTCCCGCCTTTTCAGGCTTTCTGTCCTTAGTTTTTCATCACATTCTGTCAGATGCCAGTTAGCGTCAAAAATCAGCAATGTTCCACCAGGTTTAAGCACTCTCAGCCATTCTTTGTAGACCTTTTTGTGATCACGGAGCGTATGCGTCAGATTCCGGCTGATTACCGCATCAAAAGTATTGTCTGCAAAATCCAGTTGATGACAGTCCATTTTTCTGAATACAGGAGCTAGTCCGAGTCGGGCAGCCTTTAATCTGGCCTCCTGCAGCATTTTTTCCGCTCCATCTATTCCAACAGTTTCCATACATGCCTGATTTAATATAATAGTAAAAAAACCTGGCCCGCAGCCCGCGTCAAGGATTTTTGGTTTTTGGCTGGAAGAAATATTTTCCGTGATTTTTTTTGTCCACTTTTTCACCCGGAAGCTGCTTAATTCATCGTCGATGATCCAGCTGTAATTTTCTGCACCATCCGACCAGTAGCGGTCTATTTCCTTCTGTTCCAAATTTTCCATCTGTCTGCTCCTGAAAATTTTATATACTTTCTCATAAAAAGAGACATATCCTTTTATAAATCAGGATATGCCTCAACGTCTTGGGAAACTTTAAATATACTTGCTGTACTTTAAGTTTGTCCAATACATCAGTTTGATTTGGAGGTATGACGTACTTGACATGTTTTTATCATACTTGATCTTTCAAACAGCCACAAGCTCCCCCCAGGGATATAAATTTCAGTTTTTTTGATTATTTTTAATTTTGAAAATTTCCTCTTTTTATCCGCTTTTTTGATATTTTTCAAGGTAATTCTACTTTTATACCAGAGATTTTTTCCTATCCGGGGGATTCTCTGTATCAGAAATGTGATCGTGGACTGCAAGACTCCGATGGTTTTCCCCCTGCAATATTCTTTACTCGGAAGACGCCCCCTGCATCGCATCATACCCGCTCTCGCCGGTGCGTACTCTTACCACATCATCCAGTGTATAAATAAAGATCTTTCCATCTCCCACATGTCCTGTATACAAAACTCTTCTTACCGTGTTGACCACTTCGTCCACAGGTACTTTCGCCACTACCACTTCTACCCGGATCTTGGCCCGGAGCTGGACTGCCACGGGGACACCGCGGTAAAACTCATTGTATCCCTTCTGGACGCCGCAGCCGGTCACAGGAAATACGGTCATTCCCGTAATTCCGATATCGTTCAAAGCGGTCTTGAGATTTTCAAGTTTCTCTTTCCGGGCAATAATCTCAATCTTTGTGAGAGGCTGGCGCGCTTCTTCGATCGGCGGGTACACATACGGTTTATGAAGCTCTACTTCTTCTCTCCGTCCGTCGGTCTGGGCTTCCAGATAAGCGTCGCTCCAGTCCATCGTATCAATATTCATGGCAAAATCATGATAAACGCTCATGATTCCATACTCACTGATATCTGCTCCCTCGATCTCCTCCGCTGCTGTCAGTCTCAGGCGTCAGGCCTTTTTCAGAAGCCAGAAAACCAGGGCTGTTCCGGCTCCTGCAAAGGCGAAAGCCCAGATGCCGGCAAGGAGCTGAACGGCCAGAAGCAGAATGCCGCCTCCATGGGCCAGTCCGCCCTCTGTGGAGGAGATGCCCACAGCCAGAAGGCCCAGAATCCCGGCAACGCCAAAGATCGAACAGAGTCCTGCAGGATCATCCACCTTCATGTTCTGATCCATATTTTCAATCATCAGTACCGAAAAGAAACCTGCCAGCACTGCCAGCACACACACGCCTTCTCGATTCAGTGTGTTCCATCGACCACTTCAATGCCTTCTTCTTCCAGCATCTCCATGATCCTTGCCACGTTCTTGCAGCGCACACCTTCTTTGTTTTTCGTGCAGAGTCCCACATGGACGGTCTCCACACCTTCCTGTTTCATGCGTTCTACTTTTTCTTTCATGCCGTCGTCTTCGTCGGGATCGTTTCCGCAGCCGTTGCAGCGCATAAAGGCTGCTACTTCCACATCCATTCCTTTGTATCTTTCAAAGCTTCTGATCCGCTTATTGAACGCGGTAAAACAGGCTGCCCCCGCACAGACTTTATTGGAATTGAGGCAATTTAACATAGCAATTTTTTTCATTATGTATCCCTAACCTTTCTTTTTTGCAGACAAGTCAATATGGCAGTTACTTAATATTCACTGTACAAGGCGCCTTTTCCCAAAAAGCGCCCTCCTAATATCACCTATGAATTGCTCCGCTGCTACGCAGCTCCCGCAATCCGCCAAACATTCGAAATCCGCTGATTTACTGCGTAAATCGCTACTATCTACACTCCGTTTCGGTCGGTGCAAAACGAACATTCACTGGATGTTCTGCATCTCATATTTGGCGAGGCCCAAGCTCAAAAGTCTTATCGTGCAAGCAAGAACGACTTTTCGAGCTTTTGCCCCTGGTATCAATAGAATAAAATATGCATATTTCCCTTACTGTCCTCCACGATATCGCTCTCCACCTCGTAGATCTCCCGGATCAGTTCCCGGGTCAGGATCTCCCGCGGGGTACCCTGAGCGACGATCTCACCATTTTTCAGCACATAGATCCGGTCGCAGAACATGGCCGCAATATTGAGGTCATGGATGGCGGAAATTACCGTGGCATCCAGTTTTTTCACGATCTTCAAAAGCTGAAGCTGATGGGTAATGTCCAGATGGTTCGTGGGCTCGTCCAGAATGAGGCAGGGGGTCTGCTGGGCCAGGGCCCGGGCAAGAATCACCCTCTGCTGCTCACCGCCGGAGAGCGTCGAAAAGCTCCGGTCCGCAAACTCAGCCATTCCAACGGTCTTTAAGGCTTCCGCCACAATCGCGTAATCCTCGGCATTATCCCGCTCCAGCGCTTTCTTGTGCGGGGAACGGCCCATGAGGACCACTTCCCGCACAGAAAAATCAAAATTATAATAGTTGTGCTGGGCTACCACGCCCAGGCTTCTGGCGGAAGTCTTGTAATTCATATCCTTCAAAGGCTTTCCATCCAGAAAAACGGCTCCCTTGTCCGGGGAGAGCACGCGGTAAACGCACTTCAAAAGCGTGGATTTCCCGCTTCCGTTGGGACCGATCAGGCCCACAAATTCCCGGTTTCCAGCCTCCATCGAAACACCTTTCAGGATTGCTTCCGCTCCGTAGGACAGTTTGATGTCTTCTGCTTTTACATTCATCCTCTGCCACCTCCGAATCCGTAAGACCGACGTACCATCAGATAGATAAAGCAGGGCGCACCGATGATGGAAACCAGGATACCGATGGGCATCTCAGAATTTTTCAGGATGACACGACAGCCTACATCCGCCCAGATGAGGAAAATGGCTCCCACCAGAGCGCAGAGGGGCACCAGTCTTCTGTGGTCCGTTCCGAAAATCATCCGCACCGCATGGGGCACGATCAGGCCCACGAAACCGATGGTTCCCGCCGCATAAACGGCAAAACCAACCATCAGGGAGGACAGGATCATATAGAGGTTTCTCGCCCGGTGAAGGTCCGTTCCCAGTGTGATGGAGGCCTCATCTCCCAGAAGCATCAGGTTCAGATTCCGGAACTGGGACCAGAAAATCAGCGTTCCGATGAACACCACCGGAAGAAGCACGCCCACCCGCTGCCATTTGGCTCCGGCCAGGCTTCCCATCGTCCAGAACATGATTTCTGAAGTGGCGTTTTTATTATTTACAATATAAATGGCAAAATTTCCGATCGCAGAGCAGACGGAGCTCACAGCCATTCCGGCCAGGATCAGCTTGCCCGCATTGGATCTTCCGCCGATATTTGCGATAAAAAGAACCAGGAAAGACGTTCCCATCGCTCCCAGGAACGCCATTACACCCACGGAATTGGCTCCAAAAAGGGCTCCGAAGCCAAAAAGGACGCCGATCGTGGCTCCCAGAGAAGCGCCGGAAGAGATTCCCAAAACATAAGGATCTGCCAGCGGGTTTTTCACCACGGCCTGCATGACCACGCCGCAGACTGCCAGTCCCATACCCACACAAAGGGCAAGGATCACCCGGGGAAACCGGATGATCCATACCACGTCATGGACAGCTCCTTCTGCAAAATCTGAAAATTTTCGAATATGAAAAAGTTCATAGGCAACGACGCTGTAGACTTCCTTCACAGAAAGATCGGCATTTCCGAAGGTGATCGAAGCCAGAACGGAAAACACTAGCAGCGCCAGCAGTACGATGAGGACTGTGGTAAAACCGACGGTGGAAAGGCCCACCCGTCTACCGCGTCCGCTGTCACTTTTTTTCACTTTTTAACTCCTTACTCGATACCCAGATCGATATCCGGATACAGACCCTCTGCAAAGTTCACGATTCCGTCTTTGGTGCGGGTTGCGCTGGCATACATCTCACTGAGCATGATCGGAACCACACGGCCGTTCTTTACGGCATCCAGGCTCTGATAAGCTTCATCCTTGAGGAGCACATCCAGTTTCTCCTGCTTTACGGTCTCCGGATCATCTCCGGAATAAGGCATATAAACGACGAAGATCACATCCGGATTTGCTGCGATCACATCTTCTTTTCCTACGCTGGAAGCATCCGGGTTTGCCAGCTCGCCGCCCAGCTGAGTCAGCATATCGCCGCCCAGAGTTGCACTTCCGTAATTGGTAAAGGTATCATCCCAGGATTCCAGGATCAGGGCAGTCGGCTTCTCTTCAATGGATGCAGTTGCCTCTGTTACCTTTGCAATGGTATCTTTCATATCATTTACGATTGCTTCTGCCTTGTCCTGTACATCAAAGATCGTTCCGATGTTCAGGATATCTGTATACTCATTTTCGAGTGTGCGGGCATACTTTACATCACCGGTACCGGGACGGGTATTCGTATTGATGTAGGTATTGGTTCCTTTTTCCACCCAGCCTGCTGCATCACCCAGCGTCTTGTCTCCGAAAAGAGAGCCCCAGGAGAAGATCATATCCGGCTCAAGCATGGTCACGGTCTCAAGCGACGGTGTGAACTCATCCAGATAATCTGTTTTGGAAAATGCTGCTTTCTGATCTTCGGGAACCTCATTGTCCAGTCCTGCGGTTGCCACGATATGATCCTCCAGGCCCAATGCCAGAAGGGTTTCGATACAGCCCTGGTAGACTGCCAGCACCTTCTCCGGTGCTTTTTCATAAGTGGTCTCAAGTTCCAGTCCGTCACTTCCATAGGTTGTAATGGTAACCGGATACTCTGTCTTTTTCTGTGAGTCTGAAGCCTCTGCTGCTTCGGTCTCACCCTCGCTCACTGCTTCCGTTGCCTGATTCTCCTCTTTGATGGCCTCTGCATCTTTTCTCTCAGCTGCGAAAGATACACTTCCGAAGGTCATTCCTGCTGCCAGGATCAGGGCTGTCATTTTTGCTGCGACTACTTTTCTTTTCATGTTGCTGCTCCTTTTCTTTTGTTGCAGATGGCACAGAAAATGTTTACCGGCAGCCGCCGTCTCTTTTCCGTTCATCTGTTTTTTGATCGTGCGGACCGGAACGCCCCATCCGCCATGTTTTTTCGAGAACGGCAATCGAAAAGTATCCTTCTTATAGACAGAAGACCACTGTTACGGGAGTTCGCTTCTGTCGGATCTGAGCAGGTTTCCTGACTCTGAGTATCTTCACCTGGATCCCGTCTTCTCACGGTAAGACCGCAATGACATCCGTAGGATCCGGCTCCTCTCTTACAGTGACCAGTTCGTTCAGGATTTCCACCTGATTCCCTCTCCCTGCCGGAATGTTCTCGATATCCGGCAGTCACTCAAATCCCCTGTTCCATTGTCCTAATAAACTTAACATAAACAAGGAAGGTTTGCAATGAGTTTTTTATATGGAAATCCGCTTTGATCTGCCGCTTGCTTTCTCTTTTCGACTCATGTAAACTATGATCGTGGAGATCCGCTATTCCTCCATAAACCCATATGCATCAACAGAAAAGAGAGGTATTTTCCATGACAGATACATCCGCTCCCCATACCGATCCCGGTCTTGAAGGAAATGAAAAAATCGAGGCAGCCATTCTGGCCCTCCAGCAGGAAGCCAGCCAGGAGCTTCTGGCCCATGCACTGACCGTACTTCGCCGCCGCATGCGGGAGAACGGTCAGCTGATCCTGGCTGTAGAGCCGTCTGCGGGAAAAGAGCAGCTCGCTCTGAAAACCATTCAGACACCGGATGGCAATCTCTGGTGGGTGGCTTTTACCAGTTTTGAAGAACAGAACCGGGGCGGCGGCAGCGTCATGTCCGGTTTTCTCGCAGATATGGATCAGCTCTTCCCCTCCGCCATCCCCACCGATGGCATCCATGGCATCATCCTCAATCCCTGGAACCGGACCTTGATGCTGAACAAAGCTCTTCTCCAGATCATTCTCGGAAACAATTAAATAAGGAGGTTTTTCCCATGAGTATTCCCTTAGATCCCGAAAAAACGCTGAAACTTGCCCGTTACGACCACCTCAACAAAACCGCTGTTCCCGGTCAGATCCTTTTCGCCGGGTCCAGTCTGATGGAGCAGTTCCCCGTCCACGAATTTCAACTGGGTGCCGGCCTTTCTTCCATTATTTATAACCGCGGCGTGGGCGGTTTCACCACTGCGGAAATGCTGGAGCATATGGAAACCTGCGTTTACGCGCTGAAACCGGCCCGCATTTTCCTCAATATCGGTACCAATGACATGAATCCCGCCGATTACCGTAAGGAAGAGCTGATGGCCCGCTATGAAAAAATGGTCCAGGAGATTCTCGCCCGCCTTCCCGGCGTTCAGCTCACTCTCCTGGCCTACTATCCCGTCAACCACGACGCCGCTCCCGACGACAGCTGGTTCTTTTACCGGACCAACGAGCGCATCCATGAGGCCAACGAGGCCGTAGAGGCTCTGGCTGAAAAATATCATTTAGGTTTTCTCGACCTCAACGCCCCGCTCACCGATGAAAATGGAAACCTGAAGGCTGAGTTCACCATCGACGGCGTTCACATGTATCCCAACGGGTATTGGGAAGTGTGGAAGCAACTGGTCAAAATACCGTAACTTTTCATCAAAATATCGGTAGAACTTTCCAAAAGAAAGCATTATACTGCAGAAAAAGGAGGTTTATACATTATGATTTCAAGATTTTCCTACGGCCATGTCATCGAGACCGAGGCCATTCTTCAGAAACCCGCTGCTGAAAACGGCGCTCTTCCTTTCCTGACTGTGGATGAGGCTTCCCTTTCCCTCACCTATTCCATGGACGACAACGACAAGGTCTATGGCCTGGGCGAAAATGTCCGCGGCATCAACAAGCGCGGCTGGATCTACCAGAGTAAATGTTCGGATGAGGCGCAGCATCTGGAAGACCGCCGCTCCCTTTACGGCGCCCACAATTTCTTTGTGGTGAGCGGAAAAGAAACCTTTGGTATTTTTGTCGATTACCCGGGAATCCTCACCTTTGACATCGGATATACCCGTTACAGCGAACTGAAGATCACCGCTTCTGACTGGAATCTGGATGTCTATGTCATCACCGGGAGCGACGTCAAGGATATCATCCACCAGTTCCGCCAGCTCATCGGCAGAAGCTTTGTGGTTCCCAAATGGGCCTTCGGCTACGGTCAGAGCCGCTGGAGCTATATGTCTGAAGATGAAATCCGGGAAGTCGTAAGAAAGCACCGGGAGCTTCAGATCCCTCTGGACAGTGTTTATCTGGATATCGACTACATGGATCGCTACAAGGATTTCACCCTGAACAACGAAACCTTCCCTGATTTTGCTGATTTCAATCAGGAAATGAAAGAGGACCACATTCATCTGGTTCCCATCATCGATGCCGGTGTCAAACAGGAAGAAGGCTATCCCGTCTATGAAGAAGGCCTGAAAAAAGGCTATTTCTGCACCAAAGAGGACGGCTCTCCTTTTGTGGCCGCCGTCTGGCCCGGCAAGGCGCTTTTCCCGGATATGCTCAATAAAGAGGCGAGAGACTGGTTCGGCGAACAGTACAAATTCCTGCTGGATCAGGGCGTGGAAGGCTTCTGGAACGATATGAACGAGCCTGCCATTTTTTACACGGAAGATCGTCTGAAAGAAGTTCTGGACAAAATAGATGACTATAAAGACCGAAACCTAGATATGAATGAATTCGGGGAAATGACTGCTCTGGTGGGAAGTCTCAGCAACAACACAAAGGATTATACCCGTTTCTATCACAACATCCAGGGAGAAAAGGTATCACACGACCGGGTACACAACCTGTTCGGCTACAATATGACCCGGGCCGCCGGAGAAGCCTTCGAGCGTTTAGAGCCGGATAAAAGGATCCTGATGTTCTCCCGTTCTTCCTATATCGGCATGCACCGTTACGGCGGTATCTGGATGGGTGACAACAAATCCTGGTGGTCTCATATCCTTCTGAACCTTCATATGCTTCCATCCCTGAACATGTGCGGTTTCCTGTATACCGGTGCTGATCTTGGCGGCTTCGGCGCAGATACCACAGAGGATCTCATGCTCCGCTGGCTGGCTCTCGGCATTTTCACACCGCTTATGAGAAACCATTCCGCTCTCGGCACCCGCCGTCAGGAGGCTTATCAGTTTGAAAACATGGATGGTTTCCGTCACATCATCGGGCTCCGTTACCGACTGCTGCCCTACCTTTACAGTGAGTATATGAAAGCGGTCTTAAACGATGAAATGATGTTCCGTCCTCTCGCTTTTGATTATCCGGACGACAGACACGCCAAAGCGGTAGAAGACCAGCTTCTTCTTGGAGACGGCATGATGATCGCCCCTGTTTACGAGCAGAATGCTGACGGCCGTTATGTTTATCTGCCGGAATCCATGAAACAGGTGCGTTTCTCTGCAGACGGCACAGTAGAAGAGACCATTCTTCCGGCAGGCCACCATTTTGTGGAGATCCCGCTTACCGATGTAGTCCTCTTCATCCGTCCGAACCATCTGATCCCCCTTTCCAAAGGCGGTCAGTGTGTTGATGAGGTTGATTTCGAAGCGCTCACTTTCCTTTCCTATGTTACAGAGGGAAACGAAGCTGTTTACACCTATTATCACGATGACGGTTACGAAAAAGATTACGAGAATCCGGCCCATCTGAGTGAGATCCGTATTTCCTCCAACGGTACCGTAACCAAATAAGAAACACGCTCAAAAAAATATCCTGCACAGGTTTTCTCACAGCCTGTACAGGATATTTTTTTAACCGTAACTGTTCAGTACCTTCACAGGAATAGTGGCTGCTGAATAGTTACTTTTAACCTTCCTTTCCGAAAAAAGCCACCGCCACAGCGTTTGGCCCTACATGGGTTCCGATTGTGGCCCCGATCGTACAGATCGGAAGCTCCTCCGTGTAATCCTTCCAGAGCACCTCGCTGTCCTGGATGTATTTCTGAAGAAGGGCATCGTTGATTCCCGTATACCCGAGCCAGAAGGGCAAGGAAAAATCGATGCCGCCGGCGTTCTGGATCTCTTTTACCAGGAGATTGTTTCCGTTTTTGGAGCCCCGGGCTTTTCCGAGGACTGCCACCACGCCGTCCTCCACAGTGACAACGGGCTTGATAGAAAGCATGCCGCCGATCATGGCCACAGATTTGGAGATCCGGCCGCCTTTTTTCAGATATTCCAGAGTGTCCAGAAGGGCGATCACATGAACCTTTTTCTTCGCAGTCTCCAGTTCTTCCGCGATCTCCACCGCTGTTTTTCCCTGATCCTTCAGCCGCAGGGCGTAATCCACGAGGATTCGCTCACCCACAGCCACGCTCTCGGAATCCACCACAGTCACATTGTCGTAGTCCGCAGCCGCCACCATGGCGCTCTGGTAAGTGCCCGAAAGCTTCGCGGAAAGGACAATAACCACCACCTGCTCCCCAGCCTTCTCTGCCTTTTCAAACTCATCTGCAAAAGTGCCCGGCGAGATCAGGCTGGTCTTCGGCAGCTCGTCACTCTCAATAAGCATGTTGTAAAATTCCCGGTGGCTTAAGTCCACCCCGTCCAGATATTCTTTTTCCCCGAAAGTAATATGCATCGGGAGCACCGTCACGTCCTCCCTCTCTGGCGTTCCCATATCAGAAGCGGATTCTGTAATAATCCTGATTTTTTCCATTCTAAAATAATTCCTTTCCAACTCTATTCTGTAAACCATTGATTTTTTCTATCTGCAAAACAACGTATACTTTAATTCAATTTTGTTGATTTGTCAACGTTTTTATTACCAAACTTTTTTTGTCACCATGCGATTCTGCCTGGAAAGCTTTTTGTGTGACAGGTATTTCCACCGAATTTTCCTGTTATACAAAAAAATCAGAGACCCTTTCGAGTCTCTGAAATCATTCACATCTTTATAATACCGTATAATACCACAGATTCACGATCTGATTTTTTAATCGCTCAAAGCTCCAGGTCTCACCGCTCCGGACAAGACTGTTGGGATCGTTCACCGTGAAGGAACCATTCGCATAACCCGTCAGCACGATAAAATGCCCGCTGGAAGTGAAATCCCCCAGCCCCATGCTGGCAATAATAGGATGGCCTGCCGCCAGCTGATTAGCCATAGCCGCCTCGTCAAGCCCAAGCTCCGTTCCGGTGATCCCGTATTCTTCAGCCCCGTAGGTCATGAGATCCCAGGAGGTATCCCGGCTCTCCGTGAGAAAACCGTTGTTTGCACTGTAGGAAGCCACCTTCGCCGGAGTAATGTCATTTCTTCCGGTCAGACCACAGGCCACCATGGCAATGCAGGTGGGGCCGCAGCCACTCACCGCCACAATTGTGCTGCTTCCGTAAAGCGCATAGCCCCAACGCCTGTCCCACTGGATCAGAAGTGGAACCACGCCTTTTGTCACATCTCCCACCGTAGACGCCGGTTCCGAATCCTTTTTCTCCGGGTAATCCACTGCAAAATTCAGCGTCTCCTCATTCTGGCAGACCATCCGGAGCACATTGTCCGGATATTCCTCCGCCCGGTTCAGAATCGTCTGGTACCGCTCATCAGAAGAAGCCAACGCCTGCAGCTTATTCAGATACTCCGCCCGCACTTCCGGATCTGAAGCCGTCTGTCCGTCTGCCGCCTGGTTATCCCCGCTCAAATAATTTTCCGCCTCGTAATCTTGCCAGGCCTCCTCCGCCCGCCGGTTCTGCTGCCAACGAAACAGCCCTATCCCTAAGATCAGCACCAGAAAACCGCCAAAAACCCCCCGTCTCAGCCGCTGTTTCGCCCGTTTCACCTGGCGCACCCGCTCCAGCTGCTTTCTCTTTCTCCGTTCTCTTGCCATTTTTTCTTTATCCGATGTCAGATCGCCTGTCATATTTTGTCCCCTTTTCCGCAGAAAGTCTGCTCTGACACCATTATAAAGAATCTCTCCCACCAAAATCCTCGCTGAAATGTAATCCTTTTGTAAACAAAAACAGGGACCCTTTCGAGTCCCTGTCAATCATTCCTCCTCCAGCAGCGCCTGGTAAATCTCTCTTTTTCCCACACCTCTGTCCTTTGCCACCTGCTTCATGGCTACCTTTTTATCCATTCCCTGAGACAGATAGTGCTCCATATGCTCCGGGATCGTCAGGCTCTCCCAGGATTCCTGCTGCTCCTTCCGGATCGCATCAAAGCTTTTTCCCTCGATGACCAGCACACATTCTCCTTTGGGTTCCTGCTCCTGATAGAAAGCCAGCGCCCTGGAAAAAGTCGTCGCAAAAGCGGTCTCATGCTTTTTCGTCAGCTCCCGGCAGATCGTCAGCCGCCGATCTCCCAGCGTTTCCTGAAGCTCCGCAAGAGTCCGCACGAGCCGGTGCGGCGCCTCGTAAACAATCATGGTCCGGGTTTCTTCCTTCAGCTCCGCCAGCACCAGCTGCCGGTCCTTTTTCTCCGTCGGAAGAAAAGCCTCAAAGCAGAAACGGCGGGTCGGAAGTCCGGAGAGCGTCAGCGCTGTAACGCAGGCGCAGGCCCCGGGAAGTGAAGTCACCGACACGCCCTCCTCCTGGCAGATCCGCACCAGATCCTCCCCCGGATCGGAAATTCCCGGCGTCCCTGCGTCGGTGATCAGGGCGATATTCTGCCCTTCTTTCAACTTTTCCACAAGCACATGGGCTTTTTCGATCCGGTTGTATTCGTGATAGCTGGTCATCGGCGTATGAATATCGAAATGGTTCAAAAGCTTGATGCTGTTTCTCGTATCCTCCGCCGCGATCAGGTCCACCTCTTTTAAGGTCCGCACCACCCGGAAAGTCATATCCTCCAGATTCCCGATGGGCGTGGCACAAAGATATAAGGTTCCTGTCATCCTTTTCCTCCTGATTATAAAAACTGCCCCTCGATTCCTTCAAGCGACAGTTCTCAGTTTAATATCCGTAAATGTCATAAATTTCCTTATTATAAACGCCCGGCTCGTCATAGACAATCAGCGGTTTTTCCACAGTCATCCTGGGGTTGCCGCCGCGCACGGCCTCGATGAGCACCATGTTCGGCTCCCGGTCCACATAAGGGTAGACCAGCTGCATCCGTTTGGGCTCCAGATGATGCTGGGAAAGTTTCACCAGAATCTCCGCCAGCCGGAAGGGCCGATGCACCATAAAAAATTTTCCGCCGGACTTCAGAAGCTTCTCCGCCGTGCCGATGACATCCTCCAGTGTGCAGAGAATCTCGTGGCGGGCGATGGCCTTCGGAAGCTCCGGATTGGTCAGACCGTGATTTCCCGTCATATAGGGCGGATTGGAAGTGATGACATCAAAGGAAGCCAGATCAAACAGCTGTCCCGCCTCTTTGATATCGCCTTCCACGATGGAAACCCGGTCCTCCAGGTGGTTATAGAGCACGCTTCGCCTTGCCATATCCGCGCTCTCCTCCTGGATCTCCAGGCCCGTGAGATGACCAGCCTTCGTTTTTCCGGCCAGAAGAATCGGAATGATGCCGGTTCCCGTCCCCAGATCCAGTACCTTTTCTCCCTGCTTCACCTTTGCAAAACCAGAGAGCAGCACCGCATCCATCCCGAAACAGAACTTGCCGGGATTCTGAATGATTTTAAAGCCGTTTCTCTGGAGATCATCCAGCCGTTCCTCCGGTTTCAGCTCAATTGTCATCTAGCTTTGATTTCCCTTCATCTTTTTCCAGAGCCTTCAGTTCCTTCAGCTCCTTGTCGTTCAGGTTCAGCTTCTCCTTTTTCCGGCGGGGCTTGAATTTCAGCTGCTCCACCTTGTACTCGCGGAGCTCTTTTTCGTCCTGCACGTCCACAAGAACCTTCACGAGCTGACGCAGAACGTTGACGCTCTGCACCTCGCCCTTGAGACCATCATCCGCAATCACCCGGTCGCCGATACCCGGCAGACGGCTGTTCAGATACTCGTAAGTGTCCTCCTCGTTTTTCAGGCAGCACATGAGACGGCCGCAGACACCGGAGATCTTGGTCGGATTCAGAGACAGATTCTGCTCCTTCGCCATTTTAATGGAAACCGGTGCAAACTCGGACAGGAACGTATGGCAGCAAAGCTCTCTTCCGCAGATTCCCACGCCGCCGACGACCTTTGTCTCGTCGCGGACACCGATCTGGCGAAGCTCGATTCTGGTCTTGAAAACGGAGGCCAGGTCTTTTACCAGCTCACGGAAATCGATTCGTCCGTCAGCCGTGAAATAAAAGAGCACCTTGTTGTTGTCAAAGGTGTATTCCGTGTCGATGAGCTTCATCTCCAGCTTGTGCTTGCGAATTTTTTCCAGGCAGATACGGAAGGCTTCTTTTTCCTTCTCCTTGTTTCTCTGGGCTCTCGCGTTGTCATCGGCATTGGCGATACGGATGACGGGCTTTAAGGGCTGTACCACCTGATCGTCCGTTACCTCTCTGGCATCCGCCACCACGCTTCCGTACTCAATTCCCCGGGCCGTCTCCACGATGACGTGGTCGCCCTTTTTGATGGGGAGCTTTTTCGGATCGAAATAATAGATTTTTCCGGCATTGCGAAACCGGACTCCAATAATTTTAATCATTCTGTGATGTTCTCCTTTATGGTCAGAAACAACAGCTCCATCGTGAGGTCAAAATTCACGTTGGCGTTGAGCCGCTCCTTTGCTTTTCTTAAAGCTTCCAGAATGTCCTCCACTCCCTCGTAGCTGCAGTTGTTGGTCTGCTCCTGAATGGAAGCGAGCTGATCCCGGAAAATGATACCGTCCGCATCCCGGGTCGCCTTGAAATACAGCACATCCCGGTACCAGACCGCGAAGATATCCAGATAATCCTGAATATCCACTTTATATTCAGAAACGCCCTTCACCGCCGCGCTGATCTCGCTGATATCCATCCGCGGGGCATTTTTCAAAATATGAAGGGCCGCATTCTTGATCTCGTTAAAATACTCGGAAGTAGCCAGTTTGACGGCTTTTCCGATGTTTCCCTGGGCAAAAGCCACAGCGATATCCGCCTGGTAATCCGGCACTTCCACATGCTCCATCAGATATTTCCGCACTTCCTGATCCGGCACAGGCTTCATATTCAGCACCACGCACCTTGACAGAATCGTCGGCAGGAAAGAAGACGCATTCGTCGTCAGAAAAAGGATCACCGCATAGGCCGGCGGCTCCTCGATCGTTTTCAACAGCGCATTCTGAGCCTGCACATTCATCTTCTCCGCATCCGGAACGATATAAATTTTATATTTGCTCTGATAGGGTTTGATCTGGACGTCGCCTACCAGCTGCTCCCGGATATCGTCCACGCTGATGGTGTTCGGTTTTTCGTGGGTGATCCGGATAATATCCGGGTGGTTTCCGCTCTCCGCCTGCCGGCAGGAACGGCATTTTCCGCAGGGCTTTTCTCCCTCACCCTCGCACTGCAGAAGCTCTGCAAAACGACTGGCCAGAAGTTTTTTCCCCGAGCCTTTTTCTCCACTGAATATATAAGCATGAGAAACCTTATTCAATTTCTCCGCATTTTTCAAATGCTCTATGATCTGTTTATGTCCGACAATGTCCTGGAATCCTGACATATGCGACACCCCCTTTTCTCTCTCGTTGCTAACACTTATCCTTAAACTCTTCTCGCTAACGCTCATTCCATTATACCATAACTCCTTCAGAATACCTATGAAAAATTAGTGAAGCCTTTCTTCTCTTTTATAAACTGCCGGATTTCAGTCAGGCATTCCTCCAGTGTCCCCGCATTGGAAAATCTCCTGGAAATACCTGCTTTTTCCAGATTCTCCTCAGAAAAATCCTCGCTGTCCGCCAGAAAACGGCGGCACATCTCCTCATAGGCCGGTTTTTCCTGCTTTTTCTCCCGGTCGATGGCCCGGATGAGGCGGATATCATCGGGAACCTCCACATAGATCGGCAGCACCCGCTCTTCCCCGTAATAAGCCCTCATTTTCTCATAGGAAACCAGGGTTCCGATGGACAGATAGTCCTTCCGCTCCAGCTCCATGTGCTCGTCGTCCACGGTAAAATACTTCCAGACGCCCATCACGGTATTGTAGCAGCGAAGCTCGATGATCTTTTCCTCCTTCTGGAAGCGGCGCAGCACCTCGTCATCGACGAAATGATAGTCCACGCCATCCTTCTCCCCCGCCCGGATCGGCCGGGTCGTATAAAGAACGATCTCCTGAAGCCCCAGCGTTTCATCTTTCATCAGTTCCCGGAAAATCGTATCCTTTCCCGAAGAACTTTTTCCCATCACATAAAAAATCTTTCCCATTTATCTGCCCTTTTTCAACACATCTATAAATTCCGCCCTGTAGTCCCGAAGCCCCTGGATTGAAAGCCCTTCCCCCTGGAAAAAAGCCACCCTCCCCAGCACGTCCCGGCTGATCCGCTCTCCCGGCATCAGAAGCGGGATTCCGGGCGGATAGAGGTAGAGAAATTCGCCGGAAATCCGTCCCTCACTCTCTTTCAGAGGCACAGTCTCTTTTTCCCCATCATAGGCCTCCCGAAGAGAGACCACAATCTCGTTGTGGACGACTCCGTCATAACCGACACTTCTGCTCCGCCGATCCAGGGCACTTTCTACGCCTGCCCCAACCTTGCCGACACAAGCCGCTTCTTCGTCAGCAAGTTCTCCATCGATCCGGTTCAGCGCCTTTCTCAGCCGTTCAAAGCCTTCCTCCGTGTCCATAACGGAAGTCAAGGCCAGCCCATAGCCTCCTGCTGCCATCTCAAGCTCCAGATGGTCTTTTTTCCGGAGTTCCTCAGCGAGCCATTCCCCGCCGTGCGCGTCCGGAACCAGCAGGATTTTTGAGCGATCGAAATCAAATATACCATAATCTCCCCGGATTTCATAGCCCGGAATCCGGATTCTCTCAAGTCCCCGGATAAAGGCATAGAAGTCCTCCAGCCTGGCTGCAAAAGCCTCAAACCGCTCTTTTCCCTCGTTTTTCAGAAACTCCACACACCGGTCCATGGCCGCCATGAAAATATAAGACGGGCTGCTGCTCTGATAGATCCCCAAAAATCGCCGAATCCGGTCCTCATCCACCCGGGCGCTCTTGCTCACATGAAGCACTGCCGTCTGTGTAAAAGAAGGCAGTGTCTTATGAAAGCTCTGAATCACCACATCCGCCCCGAGTTTCAGGGCGCTTTCCGGAAAATATGGGCAGAAGCCTAAATGCGCCCCGTGGGCCTCGTCCACAATCAGCGGTATCCCGTGGGCATGGCAGATTTCTGCGATCCGTTTCACATCCGATACGGCCCCGTCATAGGTAGGCGAAGTGATGAGCACCGCCTGAGTTTTCGGATAGTCCTTCAGAAGCTTTTCCACGTCTTCGGGCAGGATTCCCCCGTTTATCCCAAACTTCGGCTCCCACTGTGGGTAGAGACTGTGGATAACCAGGTCTCCCAGATAGCAGGCGTGGTACGAAGCCTTGTGGCAGTTTCGCGCAAGACCGATCTCTCCGCCCGGCCGCACCAGCGCCGACACTGCGCTTAAAATCCCGCAGGTGCTTCCGTTTACCAGAAAATAGGTACTTCTCGAGCCATAAACTTCCGCTGCCCGCTCCTGGGCCTCCTTTAAAATTCCCTCTGGATGATGGAGGTTATCAAACCCATCGATCTCCGTAATATCGATCAGAAACGGATTCTCAAAATCCTCCACCTGACGCTTGTGCCCCGGCATATGAAACGGATAGACGTCGCTTTTTCCATAGGCGAGAAGTGCATCGTATAAGGTCGTCATAGCTCATCCTTTCCAATCAGAATCAGCGGAATCACCATCTCATCCTCCAGAAGTCCCGCATGGACGCCGATGAAAAAGTCCTCCTCTTTTTTGTGGCTGTATATGCTCAGATCATCCACCGCCACAGCCAGATAATCTCCCATCATTCTCTCAAAATCCGAACGTTCCTTTCCCGGTCCGAAAAGCTTTTTCTCCCGGACTTCTTCTTTGGTGAGAAGCAGAAAAGTATCGCTGAAATTTTTCCGAAATTCTTCTTCAAACTGCTGCTTTTTCTCTTCCTTCACGAAGAAATTCACAGCCCTCGGCTCCAGACTCAGGCCCCGTTTCAGGCACTCCGTTATTTTCGGGTAATTCTCGATGGCCACGCCGCGGGAGTTCATATGGCCATGGTCGGCCGTCACGATCACCAGCGTATCTGAAAGCTTCTCCGTCAGCTCCTGAACCTGTTTTTCCAGCTGTCTTAAGGTCGCCTTCGCCTCCGGACTGTAGCAGCCTTTTTCATGCATGCAGCCATCCGGTTCCGACCAGTAAGCGTAAATATATTTTTTTCCCGGCCGACTGGTCAGCTCCTCGATCCAGCCCGAAATCGCCTCAAAGTTTTTGGGATAAGGCTCCTCAAAAGGAATCAGGCTGTAGGCCCGCCCGCCATTTTCCCTGATCTGTTTCACCAGGTTCTTATAGGGGCAAAATGTCTCCGCCACAGGATATTCTGCTGCCGGCCGCGTGGTCCCCGCTTCCCGGTTCAGAAAAACCGTCACCGTCTTATCGATCTTCGGATAGTAGCAATCCCAGCCCAGCCAACAATGCTCCACCGGATAAAGCCCGCTGCAGATCGAAGTTGTGGCCGCCACCGTAGTCGGCGGAAACACCGCCGAGTAAGTCCCCGCCAGATGGGAAGCAAAAAATCCATCCGGCTCCAGATTGCCGTCCACAATACATTTTCCCATGCCATCCAGCAAAATCACCACCACATTTTCATACTCCCGCTCCGCAAATTTCCGGTCCAGAAGCCCCAGCGTCTCATGATGCACCGGCGCCCCGAAATATTTCAAAATAGAATTGGCCAGACTCACCGTGCTGTTCGCGTAATCCGGGTATTTTATCTTTTTCATCGTATTCTGCCTCCTCCTGTCTCACATCATTTCTTATGAGTATAACCCGATTTTCCTCCCCGCGCAACTTCTCATCTATCGGAAGTATTTTATTTGCCCCTCTTTCTTCCCTGTGCTATAATCACCTCAGTATTACATTTTCTGCGGCACCCGGCTTTGTTCAGAGACCAGTCCTGCCCGCTCCCGCAGAAATATCTCACCTGGAGGTTTACAAATATGAAAGAACAGCTTTACACGATTCCTCTCATGGATGCCTTCCGTGAAAAGGACGAGTGCCCTTTCTGCTTCATCCATCGCTCCCTCGAGCAGCACGCCATCGATTTCACCCTGGGTTCCGGCGCTTCCTATATGGAGGACGATATCCGGTTCCAAACCGATAAAGCAGGTTTCTGCAAAGATCATTATCAGAAAATGTTTCTCTACGGCAACCGCCTGGGCAGCGCCCTGATCCTGGAAACCCACCTGAAAAAGCTCACAAAGGATCTCAAGGAGCAGATGGAGCACTACAGCACCGGCGACAAGCCCTCCCTTCTGGGCCGCTTGAAAAAATCCGCTCCCGATCCGGAAGCGAAAACAAATAACGTCAGCACCTGGATCCGGATGCAGAACAAGAGCTGCTATATCTGTGAGCAGATCGAGACCACCTACGAGCGGTACCTCGCCACCTTTTTCGAGCTCTTCAAACGAAATGAGGACGAGTTCATGGACCTTCTGAAAAATGGAAAAGGCTTCTGCCTGCCCCATTTCGGCGACCTGCTCTCCGGTGCAGAGCGCTATCTGAACGAAAAAGACCAGGCCCGCCTCCGCGAAATCCTCTTCCCCCAGATGATCCAAAACCTCGAACGGATCACCGGCGACGTGGAATGGTTCCAGAAAAAATTCGACTACCAGTTCAAAGACGCCGACTGGAAAGACGCCAAAGACGCCGTCCAGCGCGCCATGCAGAAAGCCGGCAGCGGCTACCCCGCCGACCCGCCCTATATCCAGAAATAACTAAAAACGGCATCCGCAAAGTTTTTATGCTTTGCGGATGCCGTTCTCAACATTATCACGGAAACTGATTTTACTGTATCTGATAAATTTCCACTTTTGCTTTTCCTTCTGCCTGAACAGTAATTTTTCCTTTTTTCACATCCAGCACTGTCTCATAAGCTTCACTCAAAAGACCGTCATTTACCGTTACTTCCAGAATCTCTCCATCTGAAAGCAGAGAAAGTTTCTCCGGTTTTCCAATTGTATTCATCTTCAGTTCCCGGTAAGTCTGACCTTCTTTGATTTCTTCTTTGTCTGTAAATTCTCTTGCTGCTCCGGCAACGCCTTCTGTTCTCTGTGCGATTCCCTCAATCTTCAAAACACCCTCATGATACAGGCATTTTGTTCCATAGAGATCCACAACCATGTCCTTGTCTTCTTCCAGTTTTACAACAATTTCCACTGCCGCAGGTTCTTTCTGTGTATAAACAACACACTTGTCTGACTTCGAATTCAAAACTGCTTCCAGTTTTTTTACTTTCTGTTCTTCCAGCTCCTGAATGAGTTTCTGTCTGAGCAGATAACCTTCTTCCGTTTTTACCAGAGTCAGCTCTCTGGGAATTCCCATCATTCCCCTGAAATTTTTACCCTGGTTGTTGGTACGCATCCAGGGAATCATGATCACCCGGTCTGTCCCGGCAAAAGTCTGTCCGGCATAAGGCAGCATACAATGGTAAGCTTCCTGTCTGACGCCATCCGTTACAAAATGGGAACCATCAAAATCACCCAGGAAATAGTAGCCGTCTGCGGACCAGAAGATCCATTTCTTTCCACCGCCTTCTACCGGAATCTCTCGGAAATCCGGGCATTCCCAGGCTCCTGGAATGGTAAGTTTCTGTGTCATGACCCAATTTTTCAGATCGCTGGAATTAAAGATCGCATAATCATTTTTATCCAGATACAGCACCATATAGTAAAGTTGCTTTTCCTCATACCAGTAAACTTTGGGATCCCGGTTATCTGCTTCTATGTGTTCCAACACATTCTCTTCTATCTTCGTCAGTGTTTCTCCCTGATCCGTACTGTAAGCAATCCGCTGTACAAATTTTTTCCCTTTGCTCCATTCAGAAGCACTTCCTGCTACAGTATAAAAGAATACCGGTGTATCCTTGGGAAGTCCCAGAAGACCTCTCTCATTCAGGATCGCACAACCGGAAAACATCGTTCCGTTTTCATCTGGAAACATCACATCCTCTTTCTGCACCCAATGAAGGAGATCTGTACTCTCCGCATGCCCCCAGCTCATATTTCCCCAGTTTACATCAACCGGATTGTGCTGAAAATACAGGTGATATTTTCCTTCACTATAAATCAGTCCATTTGGATCATTGATCCAGCCTGTTTCCGGCACGAAATGGATATATCCGCTGTTTTCCCGCACAGCAGACTCCTTTTCCCGCACAGCAGACAGAAGACTTTCACAAACATCACCTTCGATCCGGATCTTTTGGCCCTTCCATTTTTTCACCGGCAAAACTGCACAGAAATCTTCCGGATAAGTTTCCTCAGTATCTACACAGGAAATCTCAAATTCATAAATTTTTTCTGTTCCGTACCAGAAAGTCAGCAACCTTTTTTCTGCTTCCTTCTTTACCGGTACAAGAAGATAATCTTTTGATATCGTAAGTACTTTTTCCATTCTATTAACCTTTCATTCTTTTGAGGGTCTGCCATCTGCCAAGCCATGGATTCCAGATCCTGTCTTTTCCTTATTTCACCGCGGCCATCTGTCTTTCCTATCCATCAGTTTTCCATATGGCTGATGAGGTTCTTCCTGATACCAGTAAGCAACAGAAGCCACATCGTCTTCCCGCTCAAAAAGCCCGCCATAATACACACCGATCTGCTGAATCGTTACCCGGATATCTTTTTCGAACAGGATCGGATCCATAATGTGCCACCGGTAAAAGCTTCTCTGAGGCAGCTGATCGTCATTATGAAAATCATTGTGCAGGAACGTATCATGATGTGAATAATACGGATAGCCTAAAAAAGGCGTACAGAACGTATTTTCCACGGTTTTTCCGTCCTTCTGAGTGGCAAAACTCCAGGCTCCGCCAAAATAGTCTTCTGTTCCGGTTCCGCAGATGGTTGGATACTCTTCATCCCCATCCAGATAGAACTTCACTTCCCCTTCTCCGTACCAGTAGCGTTCCAGCGCAGTCAGTGCCATATATGTCCCAACATACTGTCCCCTGCCTTTTACATGATCCAGTATTATGTAATCCTGACCTTTTTCTGTTATTCTCTGCCTTCTCCACTGAGCATGAAAATATCCGGTGTTTTCCGGAAGTTCATCCGTCAGACAATAATCAATCTGGTAAAAGAATGCCGGAATCGTCTCATCGCACTGATTTTCAATGGTGATTTTAGCTTTTTTTCGGAAAGGCATTGGAAAATAGGAATTAAAACCTCTCGTGGGATTAACAGCTACAGGAAGAGAATTCACGCAATACGACACACCAAAACCGCAGCAAAAAAAATCTCCTAACGGACTTTCCACTGAAGGCTTTTCCTCTCCATCCCAGTACATCCGCAAAACCAGATCTCTTAAAACATATCTGTTGCGCTCACTCGTCCGGTCTGTCACTGTGATCCAGATATGATTGATGGTTCCCGGACCGTCCATTTCTGCCAGTGTTACCGTCTCTCCCGATTTGATTTCCGGAATACAAGGAGAACCTTTTCTGGCAGTTCCAAGATCACTTGCGGCTCGGCCTCCCATTCCCTTTTCTCCCTTACGGTTTTCCCAGTTAATACTTCTGCTTTGTCCTTTTTTCAATATTGATAAATGGTTTAAATCAAACATCGAAACTCCTTATCCTCAAAGAGGCTGTTGCATTTTGCGACAGCCTCTTATCTTTTTTATTCAGTTAAAACAGCAGCATTTTTTACTTCCATTGTTCCATCGGAGACAAAAAATCCCAGATGGCGGTTTTTCCAGTTATACATCCGGAAACCAAAGGCTACATCATTATTTATATAAAGCACACCTATGGTATCCTGAATATATAAGGCAATTTCATATTCTTTTCCAGGCTCCAGTTTTAACGGTCTTTCCATCTCCACTGCATAGGGGAACATCTGCCCACCCTGTTCGTACATCCGCAGTCCGGAGCGGTACTGGATCCTGTTAAATTGCGGTTCAAACATCAGATAATAGCCAAAATCAAAGGCTTCATCTACCTGGAGGGCCAGTCCGAACCTTGTAGGTGTTCCCTCATAACGAAGTTTTGCTTTGATACAGCACTGCGCTGGAATCACGCTTCCAAGTGCGGCAGCAAATCCATCTTCAGAGCTGCAGAGAGTTCCGTCTGCCCGGTGTTCCCAATTGCCGCTCAGACCTCTGATCTCTGTTTTCTCACTGTGATGGAATGCATTCGCCACACTTTCCACGGGGCATACGCCCAGCGTTCCGTCCTCATGCTGCACCAGCTGATGAACGACAATAGAGCCTCCCCAGTTCCAGGTGCAGTAATCTTTTCCGAAATCTTTCCCGGGATCAAAGTCCCAACCGTTTTCACCTCTGGTAGGGTTCCAGCCGTATACATAACGGTGGGTTCCATCAGATCCCGTTTTTGCTGCATAAAAAGCTCTTCCGTCAAACGTATCCCGCTCCGGGCGTATCCATGGGCCCTTCGGAGACCTGCTCATCCGGTAATAGGTACAAAAACCATCCGTATAATTGGAAAACACCAGATAATACCAGTCACCCATTTTGAAAAAATCCGGGCACTCATTGGCTGCCTGATTGGTTCTGGATGCGTAAAGGGGCTTTCTGTACTCCCAGTGGGAGAGATCGTCCGATACGCACAGTGCCACACAACCATTCCGTTCTGTTGCCGCATTTTCCCTGGCTGCCAGGATCATCCACCATTTCTTTTCCTCCTCATTCCAGAATACATGAGGATCTCTCCAGTCAGACATCCGGTAAATTTCTCCGTCCGGTCCAAATTTATCTTCCGGGATGTCCTCCCAGTGTACAAGGTCTTTGCTCGTCGCATGTCTTGCCCACTGGGCCGGCGGGTTCTGATCGAAGGTACAGTAGAACATATGGTAAACACCGTCCACTTCGATCACAGACCCGGTTCCACCCTGAATGTTTGTCGGGGTTTCTTTGTAAATCCGGTTGTCTTCCGTTATGATCTGATGCCAGCCATAGACGATCTTGTCTTTCGGTGCATCCGGATTCCAGTTTTTCAGATAATAGTTTTCGAATCTTTTCGTCTTCTGATTGTAAAACGGAATCACATCTCCGGTTTTCGCATACTCAGGTGTATAAAATAAGTTCATTCGGCCCTCCCTGCTGTCACATGCTGTCAGTTATTATTTATTGGTGAGTTCATAGAACATATCGAAACCTTTCTGTTTCAGTTCCAGAAGTTCAGAAAGTCCCATGGAATCCATTTTTGCAAGATAAGCGTCCCAGTCTTCATCTGTGATACCGTCTTTCACGATACCTGCTTTCGTCTGCTCTGCATAGTTTTTGAGGTCGGTCTCGATCTCTGCGATTCTTGTGATGTCCTCCTGGTCCATAAAGGCTGCCGGATAGTTGTAATCACTGGTGATTGCCGGAGAGTAGATGTTTTTTACCATCTCGAGACGCGCACCATCAGAATCTACCATCTTGTCAACATAAACGCCATAGTAGTCAGCAAGAATTGCAAATACATCATAGAGGTTCTGGTCATTTCTGACTTTGCCGTCCTGACCTTCCTCGGTCCATTTCAGCATGCCGTCTTCCATAGTAAATACATTGGTATAATTTTCATCATCGTAAGTACCAAAGCAGTTCTGGATAGACATGGACGGTTCATAATACTGATCCAGATATGCCAGTGCGATTTCCGGTTTTTCGCAGGCTGCAGTTACAGCTGTTACACCCATATCAAAACTGTAGTAGTTCTGTCTCGGAACATTCACCGTTCCATCCGGTCCTGCCAGAGGCGGAAGCGGCTCATAATCGTCCGTATAATCTCCTGCCATTCCGATTGCCCAGTCATAGAAAAGACCAACTCTTCCGGAAGCAACCTTTGCAGAATAGCTTGCTCCATCCTGAGAGAAGATTTCCGGATCTACCAGTCCTTCGCTGTACAGCTCATGGAGCCATTCCAGTCCTTCTCTCACATCATCCTGTACCAGAGTGTAATAAACCTCTTTGTCATTGCTCACCATATAATGATCCATATCATCGCCGCAGCCAAAAGAGCCTAAGGTAATGCCCGGATCCTGGTTTACCTGGTTGATACGGAAGGACATGGGAACCACGTCTCCGCTTTCTACGGTAATGTTCTCCTTGAAAGCCTCAAGAACTGTTTTCAGTTCATCGGTAGTGGTCGGCATTTCCAGTCCCAGTTCGTCCAGCCAGCTCTTGTTGATGTAGGGGATTGCTCCGACTACGTTGATGTTCTCCTTCGGGTTCGTGGACCATTCATTGATGAACGGAAGAGTATAAATATGTCCGTCCGCAGAAGTAATAGCGGCTTTTACCTCCGGTCTCTTCTCCAGAACTGCTTTCAGGTTCGGCATATCCTCTTCAATGTAGTCCTCGATGGGAATAAAGATTCCTTTGCTTGCATAACTGAGAATGTCGTAAGGTTTGATATACATTTTTGTAATGACATCCGGCATGCCTTTCTTGGACAGGGCCAGTTTGGATTTCTCATCAAACTGATCAGCCGGGATGGTCTGATAATCTACCTGCACATTGGTAGCTGCTTCCATTCTCTGAACCAGTGCTTTCTTGCTGAAATCCTGCTCGGAATCATTCTCGGCTCTTGTCATGATAGAAAAGCTGTAACTTTCTTCCAGCGGGAAGGTAATGCCGGATTCACTTGCGGATGCAACGGATCCCAGGCTGGCTGCCAGCATTGCTGCCATACACAGAGCGGTCATTTTTTTGTTTGCCATAACTTTTTCCTCCTTTTATATGAGATAAGTGCACTATGCACAGATCTTTCAACCTTTTACTGAACCGATCATAACACCTTTTTCAAAAGATTTTGCAAAGAACGGATACAGTACGATCAGCGGAACGCTGGATATTACGATAGTAGAATATTTCAGAAGATCTGCAAGTTTCGCCGTTTCTGCCAGTTTTTCCATATTGGCCACCAGGTTCGGATTGATCTGGTTCTGGACCAGGATAGAACGGAGAACCAACTGCAAGGGCTGCAGGTTCTGATCATCCAGATAAATCATTGCATCAAAGTAAGAATTCCACATAGCCACGAACTGATACAGGCACAAAACTGCAATGATCGGTTTACATACCGGAATCAGGATCTTAAAGAAATACTGCACTTCTGTAGAACCGTCCATGGAAGCTGCCTCGTAAAGTTCAATGGGCACCGTCTTATAATAAGAACGGGCAAGGATCATATTCCAGACATTCAGTGCTCCTGGCAGAAGAATTGCCCATACCGTATTAACCAATCCCAGCTGATCCATCAGCAGGTACGTTGGCATCAGACCACCGCCGAAAAACATGGTAAATACGAAGATCGCATTGAAAAACTTCTTTCCCATGAAGTCATTCCGTGACATGGGATATGCCGTCAGCAGAGTCACCGTCACCGAAATAACCGTAAAAACGATGGAATAGAAAAAGGAATTCCGGAAGCCTCTCCATATATTCGGATCCTGAAAAACTCTTCTATAGCCTTCCAGCGTCCAGTCCTTCACATTCAAGGAAACGCCAACGCTGTTCCGCACAGACGGATCCATGATCGAACAGAGCAGAATATAAGCAACCGGTACAACAATCAGAACCGTCAGCAGGATCAGGAGCAGATTTCCGCCCCATGTAACAACTTTATCTTGTGTAATCGTACTTTTCTTTTTGTTATTCATTACGGCTCCTCCTATAATCCTTCACCCTCATTCAGTTTGGAAACAACATAGTTTACTGCCACCAAAAGAATCAGGTTGACAATGGAGTTGAACAGACCTACCGCAGTGGAATATCCGTAATCTCCCATCTCAAGACCAAGACGGTATACATAGGTAGGAATGATATCACTCGTGATCTTGTTCAGATCTGTCTGCATTGCATATACTTTTTCAAAACCGATACTCATGATATTTCCTGCGGATAAAATAAACTGGATCACAATAACAGGCTTCAATGCCGGCAGTTCTACATTTCTGATCTGCTGAATGATCGTCGCTCCGTCGATCTTTGCTGCTTCGATCAGATCCTGACTGACCCCGGCAAGCGTTGAAGTATAAATAATGGAAGACCAGCCGATCGTCTGCCAGATTCCACTTCCTATATACAGGCTTCTGAACCATTTGGATTCAGACATGAAATCAATACTTGTTCCAAAGATTGCATTGATCGGTCCCACCGGAGAAAAGAACAGGCGGATCATACCAGCAAGTACGATGGTTGAGATAAAATACGGAAGATAAAAAACCAATTGTGCATTTCTCTTGATCCTTGCACTTCTCACCCGGTTCAGAAGCAGAGCAAGAATGATCGGCGGGAAAAAGCTCCACAGAAGATTGTAGCCGCTCAGTTTCAGCGTATTGACCAGAAGCCTTAAAAACTCCGTAGATGAAAACAACCTTTTAAAGTTGTAAGCCCCGATCCATTTACTGTCAAAGTAGCCCAGGAACGGACTGTATTCCTCAAAAGCAATGATGATTCCAAGCATTGGAAGGTATTTAAAAATCAGTGTCAGTAAAAGTCCCGGCAATAAGAAAATGATATACAGCTGCCAGTTTTTTCGGAAATACTTACCAAACTGGTTCATATAAGCAGATACTGAACCCGTTTTCTCTTTTTTCCTCATATCCCTCTTCCTTTCTCTTTTCACTTGCCTGTAGCTGTCCAGTACCCTCACGACGGCCTCTGGATAGCTACATTTGTTCATTCGTAAGTTGCTGTTTGTTAAATCCATAATACTATTTTTCTTCGTCTTGTCAATATGCTTTTGTGCATTTTGTTTGTTTGTATAATTTTCGTTTGTTATTTTTAGTATTTTTTCTCTTCTTTTTTGCTTTTCAGCTTTATTATATTTACATTTGTAAACTTTTATATTCTTGCTTTTTTACATTTTCCATGCTACAATATTTACAGAAACCCAAATGGTAACTGTTCATTCTCTTCACAGTTATCTCAAATTTACTTTTCAAAAGGATAATCGTTATGGCAAAAGCAAAAATATTGGTTCAGGACATTGCCGATGCTTTGAATCTTTCCCGTACAACCGTTTCAAAAGTTCTGAATAACAGCGGATCTGTCTCTCCCCAGACTCGGGAACGGGTCCTCCATAAGGCTGCGGAATTAAATTATAAATGTTATTCCCTGATTCAACCGGTTCTGACAGAAAACCTGGATCTGGAAGAAGCCTTCACTGCCCAGTCCACAGATGCTCCGGAGGAAGAATCAGCCCCTTCCCAACAGTCACAGATTGCTGTCTTTTTCTCCAAGGGAATTGACAAGCAACATATCGGCTTCAATCTTCTCTCGGTTCTGGGACAGGAACTGAGCAGGAAAAATTACTCTATATCCATGTATTTCATCCAGGAAGCAGAATTTCAGTCTCTTCTGCTTCCTCCTACCTTCCATCTGGAACAGACAGCTTCCATCTTCTGCATTGAACTTCTGGATAAATCCTATTCCCGAATGCTCTGCTCCCTCGGAAAGCCCATTCTGTTTTTTGACGCCTACGCCGGTATTTTGGAAGACAGCCTCCCTGCTGATGTCCTGACTGCCGAAAGCCAGTTTCGCCTGACCGGCCTTATCAAAAACCTGATCCAAAAATATCATCTGCAGAAAATAGGTTTTTTCGGCTCCTCCCTTCACTGTCTGAGTTTTTTCGAACGCTGGCTTGGTTTCCGCGCTGCCATTCTTTCCTGTGGTCTGGAGTATGATGAAACCTACAGTATCATTGCAAATGATGACCTCTACTGGGATGACCGCTGGCTTCTGACACAGCTGAAACGGATGGATTCCCTTCCGGAGCTTTTCGTCTGTGCCAATGATGCCCTGGCGTGTCAGCTGATGCGGATCCTTGCATCTCTGAATATCCACTGCCCGAGAGATATCTTGATCACCGGTTTTGACAATTGCCCAATCGCATCCACGAATCAGCCCGGCATTACCACCATTGACCCGCACAGTTCAGATCTTGCCTGGGAGGCGACTTCCCTGATTCTGTCCCGCCTGGAAGAACCGAAACAGCCTTACCGGAATATCCGTCTGCAGTCTTCCGTGATTGAGCGGGAATCTACGCTCCGCCGCTGAGTGATGTAAAGCGGACATTCGCAATCCGCTTCGCTACTTGCTCATGAACGCAGTCGCTTCGCGATCTGCGTTCAAAAAAGGAGCGGTACCGCAGATTTTTCTGTGATACCGCTCCTTTTTATTTATCCCCATACACAGCAAGACAGGCTTCCATACTGCTTACTGCACCATTATTTCCAGAAATTTAATACAGTTTTCCAGGTTCTTGCTGCTGGACATCACCACTGCATAGACCGGGCTGTAATAAACCATATTGTATTTCTCCCAGTTTGGACATTTCTCCAAATCCAGTCTGCCGTCGTCTGTCATGTAGTCCTCATACTTGGAATAATCGTCTCCCAAAACCTCTTTCCAGCTGATAAAGGCTTCCTGCTCATTGTACTTCTCATAGGTCTCGTCGCCGCAGAACATCAGATCCGCCGTTCCGGCTCCCATCACCACGGTCATTTTCACCACGGAGTTGTAATCGTCTCCGGAAAGAAGGGAGGTGTCCACATCCACCACCTCATGCTTGTCCCCGGTACCCGCATAGGCCAAGAAATCATTCTGCAGAGCCTCCACCTGCTCGTCATGATCATAATTGGAATCTACCACCGCGATGGACAGAAGGGATTTGAGCTGTGCATTCTGAAACATCTGCACACCAATGGAAATGATAATGCAGATAACCACGATCGCCGCAAACACTCCCTTATAATATTCCAGAATATAACCAACCTTCTGTTTAAAAGTCATGTTTTTCAGCTTTTTCCGCTCATTCTCCCATTTTTCTTTTCGGGTCATATCCGACTCGTATCTTTTTTCCATGATAACCTCCTCAAAAACATATATGGTCTCTATCTTACGTTTTCTAGTTAAACACAATTTAAACTTCCGCGGGGCGAATCTAAAAAAACTGTGAATTTCTCTGATATTTTTGACCACGCCCCGGCACTGTGGTAAGATATTCTTAATAATTACTTTACCCAAGGAGGTCCCATGTTCCAGATTCTGATCGTTGACGATGATAAAAATTTAAAGCGGGCGCTCTCGCTCCTCCTCACGGATTCCGGCTACCGGACCTTTTCTGCCGGTTCCGCCAGGGAGGCGCTCCATACCCTGGAAAAATGCCGCATCGACCTCATGGTGCTGGAGGCAGCCCTTCCCGGCATGGATGGTCTCGCCCTCACCAAACTCCTTCGGGACTGCAAAAATGACCTCCCCATCCTCATGCTTTCCTCCGGAAAGCAGCCCGCCGACATCAAGAAGGGCTTCCTCGCCGGCGTGGATGATTACGTCACGAAACCCTTCGATTCCGAGGAACTTACCCTTCGGATCAAAGCCCTTCTCCGCCGGGCAAAGATCGTCTCCGAGCACCAGCTGGTCATCGGAAAAACCACCCTGGACTACGACACCTTCTCCGTCGCCACCGACGGCCGGGAGCAGATCCTGCCCCAGAAGGAATTTTGCCTGCTCTACAAGCTCCTTTCCTACCCCAACCAGGTATTTACCCGCCTGCAGCTCATGGATGACATCTGGGGCCCCTCCTCCGAGTCCACCCCCGCCACCGTCAGTGTCCACATCAACCGCCTCCGAAACCGCTTCCGCAATGCAGAAGACTTCTCCATCGTCACCATCCGCGGCCTCGGCTATAAGGCACAGATAAAGAAATCCCCCGCCATTTAGCGGGGGAAATTTTTTTACTTAATAAACCTTAATCTCTTTAATAAATGCCTCATCTCTCGCCGCAGTCACCTGTACTTTCAGCCTGGAGATGGTCTCGTCGGAATCGTTGATCAGCGGATTCTGGAGAGCGAAGGGGTCCTGAAGCTGGCAGATCTTTTTGTGCCCGATGCAGGTACCCTGGTAGAGAGGATACTGGCTGCCGCTCTGGAACTCTGCCACGATACGGAAGCTCTCGATTCTCTGTCCTTTTTCGATATCCTCTTTGAGGACTACATATTTCAGTTCTTTGGCCGGGCAGTCCAGTGTGATGGTGTATACCGGCTGAGTCTTGGGCTCGTCTGCCTTTTTCTCGATCGTTGCCGGAAGCTCTTTTCCAAACTCTTTCTGGATCAGCTCACCCAGCTCTTTCAGTCTTGCCACATCGCGCTCATCAATCAGGCCTTCTGTTGTCGGCGGCAGATTCAGATGCATGCAGGAGTTTGCTCCTACACTGGTCAGATATGTATGGTAAAGACGCTCCAGAGAATGGGGCTCCTCATTTTTGTGCCAGAACCAGCCCGGACGGATCGACATATTGATCTCTGCCGGTGTGAAGGTCAGTCCTTTGGAATAAAGGATGTTCGGCATGGTTCCCAGCTCCTGCTCAGTGTTGTAAAGATAGGAAAGGCTTCCCTCCTCTGCCATCGGGCCCGGGCCGGTCTGAACATCGCTGTAGAAACAAAGCTCAGAGGGGATAACGGACCATTCAGCGTGGCGGGCAACACCTGCCTCGTTTCCGCACCAGCGGATATCCGGTCCAAAGTCATTGAAAATTACAGCGTTCGGCTGATATTTGTGGATCAGCTCGATATAACGCGGGAAATCATATACCTGTTTCTTTCCGTTGGGGCCTTCGCCGCAGGCATTATCAAACCATACATAGAAGATATCGCCGTACCCGGTCAGAAGCTCGGTCAGCTGATTGCAGAAATAATCATTGTACTCCGGAGTTCCATAATATTTTGAGTTTCTGTCCCAGGGAGAAAGGTAGAAACCAAATTTGATACCGCCGCGGCGGCAGGCTTCTGCTGCCTCTTTTACGACGTCACCCTTGAAGGGGCTGTTTTTTACGGAATGCTCTGTGTATTTGGACGGCCACAGGCAGAAACCATCATGATGCTTTGCCGTCAGCACCATTCCCTTCATACCTGCTGCCTTGATGGCCTCCACCCACTGGTCACAGTTCAGTTTGGTGGGATTGAAAATGGATTCCGGCTCATTTCCCTGTCCCCATTCTCTGTCTGTAAATGTATTCGGACCGAAATGGATGAATGCATATGACTCCATTTCAAACCAGTCCAGCTGCTTCTTGGACGGCTTTACCTGCGCCGCCTCCTTTAAAAATTTCACCATGCTGTTTTCCTCCTTAAAACCCACAAAATAATATCACCCTTCAGGATCTGACTATCCATCAGCCCTTTACAGCACCTACCATAATACCTTTTACAAAATATTTCTGCATGAAGGGGTAAACCATGAAGATCGGCAGAGATGCCAGAACCGTGATCGTCATCCGAATTCCCTTTGGAGAAATAGAATTCGATACCAGCTGGCTCATTCCCGCTGCATTTGTCGTATTTTTAATCTGGTCTGCCAGCCTCTGCGCCTCATTAAGGTAATTATAAAGCAGATATTGAAGTGTAGTCAATGCCTCATTTCCTCTGGTATAAATGTGATTATCGAACCAGGAGTTCCACTGTCCGACTGCGACAAAAACAGCTACTGTTGCAATGATCGGCTTGGACAGCGGCAGGATCAGTTTTGTAAATACGGTCAGATATCCGGCACCATCCAGTCTTGCAGATTCTTCCAGCGAAGCCGGAAGCTGTTCCACGAAGGTCTTGATCAGAACAATGTTATAAGCAGAAATCATCAGGGGCAGAATATATACCCAGAAATTATTCAGAAGGCCATAAGACTTCATAACAATGTAACTTGCGATCATACCACCGCTGATATACATGGTAAGAATCAGAAAACGATACAGGAATTTGCGGAAAGGCATTTCCTCCTTTGTAAAAAGATATCCCAGGAAAGAACAGGACAGCACGGAAGCCACGGTTCCGATGACCGTTCTTAATACTGATATCAGAACCGCATGGAAAAAACCGTTCAGTTCAAAAATATCTTTATAATTGGAAAGTGTAAAGCCTCTGGGCAAAAATACCGGCGGCTTCACATCCACCTGGCTGCCCTCGCTGAAGGTATAAATGATGATATACCAGAACGGGTAAATGCAGATAAGTGTGATCAGAAACAACAGGGCATAGTCACACACCATAAAAACTTTCCGGGACGTTGAAGTCTGGATTTTATTTTTCTTTTTCATGCTATCCCTCCTAGATCACCGTATTACCACGGATCTTCTTTGCTACCATGTTTGCGATTACGACTAAGGCGACACTGACGATGGATTTCACAATACTGATGGCCACACCGTAGGAATAGTCCATGTTCTCCAGACCGATCCGGTATACATAGAGGTCAAGTACCTCGATGGCCGGAGCGGTAACAGCGTTTTTAAACAGCATATACTGTTCATATCCGGTATTCAGGAAGTTACCGACATTCAGGATAAACAGTACTACATATGTCTCCATCATAGCAGGTACGGTAACGTGCCATGCACAGCGGAAATATCCGGCTCCGTCTACCTTTGCCGCCTCATACTGCTGTTGGTCGATACCGGCGATGGCAGCCAGATAGATGATGGAATTCCATCCCAGGGTCTTCCACTGGGCCAGGAACGTCTGGAACCAGTAAACAGAGCCTTTGGAGCTTAAAACAGACTGAGCCTGCTCTGCACCGGTGATCTTTGTAATCACGCTGGTCATAAGGCCGTCTGTGGAAAACAGAGAGAACGCCAGGGAGAAAATGATAACCCAGCTGATGAAGTTCGGAAGAGTGGTAAACGTCTGCACAAATTTTCTTACCGGTCCACTCTTGATCTCATTCAGCAGAATGGCAAAGATCATCGGAAGCGGAGTCAGGATAATGCTGATTCCTGCAAAAATGAAAGTATTTTTCAGTGCCCTTATGACGTTGGCATCCTTCATGATCATCTTGAAGTAATCCAGCCCCATAAAGTCACACTCCAGGATCGGCACACCTGGAACATAGTCAAATACGGAATAAATCCATCCGAAAATAGGAACGTAGTTAAACAGCAGAACGAGCACCATAAAAGGCAGTACCATAAATAATAATTTATACTGCTTTTTCGGTTTTCTCGCAGGAGCCACTGTGACGGTTTTTGATCTTGCCATCTGTTCCTCTCCTTTCTCTTTTCATACAGCAGGCGCTGCTGCAGGATTTCTACTCCATATACAGCAGCGCCTGAATAAATTTTTTATGTCTTATTTGGTCATTTCCTCGATGGTAGTTTTAGCCTCTGCCCATGCATTGCTCCACCATTCAACGGATTCCTCTGCCCCTGCATCCTTCAGCTGAGCGATAAGGTCTGCTTTTGCAGCCTCAAACTCTTCATCAGAGGCAGCCTGTACCAGGCTCGGAATTGCACTCATTGTGATCTCTTCACAGTTGCTGTCGATACGAACGATATTCTTCGGAGTAGTCGGAAGACCCATCTGGATTGCGTTGATACCAGTTCCAAGATCAATGCTTGTACCAGCCTCTACACGTTTTTTCAGAGTGTCGCTCGGGATGTCGATTCCCAGAGTAGAACACATATCTTTCTCAGCGTAGGTCATGCTGTCGTCCAGCATATCCTCATCATACCAGAGGTCGATGAGACCGCCGTCAGATGCTACATTGTAGTAGTCAAGACCACACATACCAGACAGATCGCCCTCACCGATACCAGAAGCTTTCCACTCGTCCAGACGGCTTCCGTCTGTCTTCATAGCAACGGTATCAGCAGTCAGAGACGGTTTTCCGCTGTCATCAGTAGTCCATCTTCCCTCAACACCGGAGTCGATGTCTCTGGAGAACTCTTCGCTCTGCAGATAGTCCAGAATCATGACTGCACGCTCAACATTCTCGGAATGAGAAGAAACGAAGAAGTATTTACCGAACCATCCGCCCAGGTTCTTCTCGTTGCCCCATCCAAGGTAGGACGGAAGAGTCACATACTCTTTCAGAGTCTCAGGATCTTCTGCTCTCTGATTCCCATTGTAGGTTCCGTAGTACCAGTTCACGCTTCCGCCAAGGTACTGTCCTTTGTCGTATTTCTCTTTAAGATCCTCAGATTTGGTGATGAAGCAGTCCGGATCCAGAAGTCCTTCTCTGTACAGTTTGTTGTAGAATTTTATGCCAGACCAGAACGGAGTATCTCCTTCCACACCCTCGTCATAGAGGTCCGGTACCAGCTCGTTGGTGGTTACATTCTGTACATAGATACCACCTTCGAGGTTGATGTAACCCTCAGCCAGGCAGCCTTTGTAGAAGTAAGCGTGAAGATGGGAATCGTTGTAAGCGCTCATTGCATAAACGGGAAGTCCATCCTCCGTCTCCGGATAGATCTCTTTCATTTTCTTAAGAGCCTCGATGTAATCGTCATCGTTGTTGATTTCCGGGCAGCCGATCTCTTTGTAAAGATCCCAGCGAACGATATAACCATTATTCAGAACAGTTCCATAATTTGCCTCTGCACCGTCGAAGGTTACTCGCGGAGTCACGAAATACTGGACGTCATCACCGTTGCTCTTGTAAGTTTTCATAAGCTCATTACGGAAGTTCATGTTGTCGGAGAAGATGTTTGGAGCGATGTCCTTGTAATCTTCCAGGTTCACTGCATGTTTTCCTTTTACGACACCCTCAATATTGGCATCATTGACCTGAACGATATCCGTGGTGTTTCCTCCGGAAAGATCCAGGTTCAGGCTCTCATTATCGTAAGTTTTCAGACTCAGGGTTACGTTGAATTTGTCCTCCAGTTTCTGAACGACCTCATTCGGCCATCCCTCTTTGGTGTCAGAAGAACCCATGTTGATACCGCCAATGGTAATCTCCACATGTTCGGACAGGTCGCTGTCTGTTGCTGCTTCGTCTGCTGCCGCGCTGGTGCAAAGACCTGCCACCATGGCAAGAGCACTCACCATAGCTACCACTTTCTTCATTTTCATAGTCTTCCTCCCTTTCATGATCGGGTCTTACTCCCGTCTGCTTTGTGATGAACTTATTTTACCGAAAAAATGACGAATTCGGAATGATTTTTCTTTCCAGTTACTTGTCATTTTTTATGTTCTTTTTATGATTCGATTATTTTTCAGACTTATTTTTAGATTTTTCTTATAGAAATCGAAAAATAAGTCAAGTGATTTTCGTGATTTTTCCCAACAAAACAGCAGAAGCACCTTTTTAGGGTACCTCTGCCAATTTTAATTCTTATATTTTTCACGATTTACCAATAGTTCTCTATATGCTGCTTGCATAAGCCCAAACGCCGGTTTCAAATACGGTCGGAAATGCCCTGGCAACACTGCTTTACTTTCCACATTCATCATTTTTTTTACCGAGGAAAGATATTCCTTGAAAGAATATCCCGGATCTACTCGGATACCCATCCGTACACTGCCATCTTCTTCTCCTGCCTGCAAAAAATCTCCGGTAAAAAGAATTCTTTTTCCTTTACCAACAAATTCATAACATATACTTCCTTTTGTATGCCCTGGCGTATGAAAGCAATTAAGTTTGCAGGAATCACTCAATAAAATTTTTTCACTATCCTTAAGCCGCCTTACCCTTTGACATGTCGGAAATGGTTTTCCATATGCAAAAAATATTGTATGATCATCACCTTTTTCTATACTGTCTGCATCCGCCTCTCCGGCCCAGACATGTGCTCCGGCTTTTTCAAACCAAAAGGCATTTCCCGCATGGTCAAAATGAGCATGTGTCAGAAACACATCTGAGATTTGTCTCTTCTCCAATCCCCATGTTTTCATGGTTTCCTGTATCTGGATCCTGTCTGTTTCATCCAATCCCGTATCAATCAGAACCATTCTGTTTTCCTCTGGAAAATCAATTCCGTAAACATTCTGATGTATCTGAAAAGGAAAGCCCGAAAGCAGGTAGATATCTGGAAAAATCATCATAATCTCACCCCTTTACAGCCCCTGAAGCCAGACCTTCCGTGATCTGTTTTGAAAATATCATGAAAATAATCATAATTGGAAGGATTCCGACGACTACCGCCAGGATTCTCGCTCCATAATCTGCCACAAACATATTTCCTATGGAAGCAATGACCAGCGGAATGGTAAACATTTTCGGATCATTAATCATAATCATTGGAAGCAGATAGCTGTTCCAGGATTGAAGGAAAGCAATAATCGACAGCGTAAACAGCGCCGGCTTCACAATTGGAAGAACCATTTTCAAAAAAATCCCCATATCTGTACAGCCATCCAGCCAGCTGCTCTCCATCAGCTCATAAGGAAAGGCATCGCCGATATACTGCGTCATCCAGAACACTCCAAATGCATTTGCAATATTTGGCAGGATCAGTGGAAGAAAGGTTTTTGATAAATGCAGCACTCTCATTTCCCATACATAGGCTACCAGACCTACCTCCATCGGCACCATCATGGTCAGGATTACCAGCTGAAGCAGCATTTTTTTATGCTTAAATTCATATTTTGCAAATCCAAAACCCGCCATAGCTCCGAAAAATACCGTTAAAAACGTGCTGGACAGAGCAACAACCAGACTGTTTAACAGGGAACGGAAATAGTCTGCATCCAGAATTGTCTGAAAATTATTTCTTAAGGCTTTTCCTATCCGGAAAATATCTCCTGCAAAAATCATCTGGTTGTCCTGGGTTGCCATAAAAAACATCAGAACAAAGGGAATCATACTGATCGTTGCTGCTGCGATCACAAACAGATTGATCAAAATACGAACTGCTTTTCCTCTCTGCATTTTCAGGTCTCCTCTCTGTTGACAATTCGGAAATAAACCATCGTAAATATGAGAATGATCACAAACATCAGATATCCGGTAGCAGCTCCATAACCGCTCTGGCCCGCCTTAAAGGCCGTATCCAGAAACTTCATATTCATTGTCTGGGCCGCACTGTTTACGCCGCCCTTATAATCGCCAAACAGCATCAAAGGTTCTTCAAAAATCTTGAGACAGCCAATCATTCCGTTGGTGATCTGAAAAATCAAAATCGGTTTTAACATAGGAAGGATCACATAAATGATCGCTTTGGGCGTTGAAGCGCCATCCACCTTTGCCGCCTCATAGATATCCTTTGAAATACTCTGCAAACCCGCCAGATAAATGACCGCCGTATATCCCACATAGCGCCAGATCGTGACCATGGCCACCAGCGGCTTTGAAAAAGCCGCTGTATGAAGCCAGTTCACATTCTTATCAATGAGACCTATTCCTTTCAGGAAAAAATTTACCGCACCGAAATTCTGATCAAATAGGGTTGCAAAAATCAGTCCAATCGCGATCGGAGCTGTAATATAAGGCAGAAACATCGTATTCCGGATATAACCTTTTCCAATTCTTACAATTCCATAATTCATAAGAAGCGCAAGGATCAGGCCAAGGCTCTGAATCGGGATCATAGCCTCCAGCACAATCATAAAGCTGTTAAAGACAGACCGATAAAACGCTTTATCCTGCAGAAGAGCCACATAATTATCGAATCCTATAAACTCCATCGGTCCAAAACCCTTCCACTTAGTCAGACTGATGTAAAAGCTGAATAAAATCGGAAAAAGATTAAAAATTCCATAGATTATGAAAAAAGGCGCAATGAACAAAAACGGCCAGTTGATACGTTTTTTCATTCTCTATTTCCTCCGCTCTTATTTTTCATACTCAGGATTGGAAGAAATAATATCCTCTTCCACTTTTTCTGCGATTTCATCTGCCGTTCCTTCCAGTGACTGTGCAAAAAACGTCATACTGTTGTAAAACAGCGCATCATCCGAGATCGGACGCAGTACGGTCATCTCGTCCATCTCTTTCAGATACAGTTCCGTTACATTCTCACCGCCAAAAAACTCATTCGGCTTATTCAGATAATCGTCCTCATATGCGGATTTAACTCCCGGATAAAAATGAATCAGATCATATTTATTCTGAGCTCCTTCTTTGGAAAGCTCATATTTCATCCAGGCTGCCACTGCATCCTTATTTTCACTCTGGTTATACATTCCCCACCAGATGCCGCCCCAGTTGTATGCGCCTCCGGGAACTTCTGCTACGCCCCAGTTGCCGCTTCCCTCCGGATCATTCGGCTCAATCACATAGCTTTGGAACCAGCAGGAGCCCGGATAGCAAAATACATTTCCCTGACCAAAAGACGCATTCCATGCAGGAGTCCAGACATCCAAACCAGCATCGATCTCTGCTTCTTTTAATTTCAGCATCAGCTCAATGGTATCTGTAAAATTCTCCTGTACCATCAGCTTGTTCTCGTCACGCCAGCGCAAACCGGTCTGGTTGACAAGCGGCTGTACCAAAATGTCAATTCCAGGAATCATATTTACTGCACCGTCAGATGCTTCCTTTATCTTTTTTCCGGTCGCTATAAAGGAATCCCAGTCGCTGACCATCGCACTGATCTCATCCGGATCGTCTGTTCCGAGATATTCTTTTGCCAGATCTCTGCGATAATAGAGACCTCCCGGCGCGGCGGTATTGGGAATGCCGATAAAGGTTCCATTGTCATCTGTTCCGATATCTGCCAAGTAGGGAATCAGAAGATCTTTGTCGATTTCGTGCTGTTCCAGATCCTCGGCAATTCCCATATCATAGAACTTTCCGACATTATTAATCTCCATAGCAAGAATATCCGGCACATCACTTCCGCTCGTGAGAGCAGCCTGCAGCTTCTGCATATAATCATCAGCGGAAGCCACCGTAACAAAATCAAAGGTCACATTCGGATAAATATCATTCATCTTCTGCACCATGTCAAAAAAGTTTGGGTCCCAGCTCCAGAAAAGAATATTTCCCGTAACCTCTTCCGGCGCCTTTCCATTGACGTAATAATACTCGCTGTCGTTGGTTTCCTCCGCTCCTGCTGCACAGGGCACTGCCAGAGACAGTACCATCATTCCGGCCAGTAACATCGCTGCTCTTTTTTTCATACTTAAAGCCCTCCTTTAATTTTTCTGATGAGCCAAGTATAACATTCTGCCAAAATCTTTCTATCGTCCGTTGTTATGATTTATTGCAATTTATTATCTTTCAGCTGATAAGGGCTGATTCCGTTCATTTTCTTGAATATCTTGTTAAAATACTGCGCGCTTCCAAAGCCACACAATTCAGCAATCGTATAAATCTTCAGATTACTGTTGAGAAGAAGCTCCTTCGCTTTTCCCAGCCGATATTCCACCAGATAATCGCTGATATTTTTCCCGGTCTCTTTCTTAAAAATCTGGCTTAAATAAACACGGCTGACCCCTGCATATTCTGCAATATCCTCCAGGCAGATTTGCCTTGCATAATTATTTCTGATAAATTCTATTGCTGAAATTACCTTCGCACTGCAGGCAAGGTATTCTTCCCCTCCTTGTGTCAGATCTTTTGCTTCTTTTACTGCCTCTCTGAGATCTTCCCATCTGCAAAACATCCGGCAGGTCACACCTGTCAGCCATCCGATTTCTTTTTCTTGTTTTCTCCTGTAAAAATCAGTCATGATTTTTTTAATAGCTGTTTTCATCTCGGAAACACTGGTTTTATCCGGAGAGGTTAACAGTAAATATAGTTCTCTGTTTTTCATGGATGACAAATACCAATGCCATTCTTCCATTTTATTTACATTTTTATCCAGATCTGTTTGAAAATCTTCGATAAATTTTTCTTTCTCCGTATCCGTAGGCTGCTTTTGCATACGGATACATACCACCATATAGTGTGGATGCAATGCCGGCAGGATTCCTGTCTCTACATATCCTCTGATTTTTTCTCTGCTTAGTGTATCGGAAATCAGTTTTTCAAAAACATTTTCTTTCAGAAGATTCAGGCTTTCCATGCGATTTTCTTCTTTTTGGATTCGTTTTTCTATGCGCCTGAGCAGTTCTTTTAGGTCTTCATCCTCAAACGTGTGTTTTAACAGATAATCTGCTGCCCCACAGCGCATAGCCTCCCGCACATAATCAAAATCTTCGTAACAGGTCAGCATCACGATTTCACAGCCCAGTTCCAGAGCCTGAATCTCCCGCACCATCGTAAGACCGCTCATCACCGGCATTTTGATATCCACAAAAATCAAATCCGGCCGCAGCTGAACTGCCTTTTCCAGTCCATCCTTTCCATTTGCAGCTTCTCCACAGATGCTATAACCATATTCCTCCCACACAATACTTTCTTTCAGCATTCTCCTTGCCAAAAGTTCATCGTCTACAATCAATACTTTCCGCATGTTCTCATTCTTCCCTTCTCATCGGAATGTAAAATTCCACCCGCGTTCCCGGATTTTCCTCTTCCAGTCGAACTCCCGCCTCCGTTTCACCATAATAGATCCGAATACGGTAATTAATATTTTCAAGGCCTATATTTTTCAGTCTGCTGATTTCCTGATTCCCCTCTTCTGAAAAAACAGCCATTTTTAACCTTTCATTTATTTCTTCCATCTGTTCTTTTTCTATTCCAACTCCATCATCTCTGATCTGAATTTCAATCCCAGCTCCGCTTCTATGCACCTTTACTTCAATTTTTCCATTTCCTTTTGGCAAAATTCCATGAAATAAAGCATTTTCCACGGCCGGTTGAATGGAAAAGCGCGGAATCAGACAGTCGCCCAGTTCTTCTTCCATTTCCATCGTTACCTCTGCAATATCTCCGTAACGCATTTTTTGAATGGCAAGATACTGTTCCGTCAGCTCCAGCTCCTGGCGAATGCAAATAAATTTTTCAGAACTTAAACTTGCCTTTGAAAGCTGAATCAACGCCGCCGTTATTTCCCGGATCTCCGGCGCTTTGTAAATTTTCGCAAAATATCGGATAGAATTTAAGGTATTATACAGAAAATGCGGGTTGATCTGGGCCTGCAATGCATAAAGCTCCGCATTTCTCTGGGTCTGCTCCTTTTCTACAATTTCCTGAAGCAAAGCTTTTATTTTTACAACCATCAGATTATAACCATGAATAACTCTTGAAAATTCATCCTTCTGGTTATACTCAATTTTCGTATCAAAATTTCCCTGTTCCACGGTTTTCATCGATTCCGTCAAAAGGTTCAAGGGCTGATAGACCGAGTGAATAATCTTCCGGCTGACCAGAACAATCACCGCAAGACAGAAGATAAGGACGGCAAAGGAAAGCCACATCTGGCTGATAATAGATCTTATAAATTCTCCTCGCGGAATCTGGGCTGACAGAGTCCAGCCTGTCACCTGAGACTGTTCCGAAATAGTGACATACTCACTGCTGCTCTTTCTGCTGCCGTTTTCCCACTGTACGTCCTTTCCGGACTTGTTTAAAAGCACCTCACCATTTTCATTTAACAGAATCATTCTGCCATCCAGTGGAAGTGCATAATCCCCCACCGCCTCTTCTAAAACCTTGCAGTCTATATCTGCTACAATCGTCCCCAACGGTTCCGTTCGGTCATTGTACGCATAAATCAATTTCGCCACAGAAAAAACTTTTGCAGTTCCAGAAACATAGCCCGCCTTATGAAGCGGCGAAATATTTAAAATTTTTCCATTTTTGGTAATATTCAAAAATTTATCTACCTGTTCTCCTCTGAGTTCCGGGGTAATGATCTTCCGATTTTTATCCATAAGGTAGACTTTCGTGATATAAGGTCGAGTTGAAGCATACTGTGCGACCACTTTATTCAGTTCCCGTCCAAGGATTTTTCCGTCCAGATCATCCTTGATCTCCTGTTGAAGAATATTTTGCGTCCGCTCATCCGCCATAATGGATGAGCACACATTTGAGGTATCCTGAAAATAGTAATCCATGTTTTTAACACTGAGATTCAGCAGTTCCTTGACTGACGCTGTCATATTTTTCTCCAACTGTCGGTAAGCCTGCCATCCATTGATCAATTCTGTCAAAGTAAAAATCACAACCATGACACAGGAAAAATATAGAATCATCTGTTTACGAATGGACATTTTTTCTCCTCCTTTTTCCTTAGATTACCACAGTTGCCCGTTTTTTCAATAAAAAAAGAACAGCAGCCCATCTTTCGACACACCTCTGTTCTTCTCTTAAAGCTAAAAACAAATATACACCAGAACCCCTCTCTCCGGGCTGCTTTCCAGCCAGATATCGCCCTTTTCTCCATACAGGAGGTTCAGACGCTTCCGGATATTGCAAAGACCGATGCTCTCATTATCCGGCGTTCCTTCAGCGATCTTCCGGTTGACCGCTGTCTCTTTCTCCGCTTCCAGAAAGGAGCCGGTATTCTGCACCTCAATGGCAAAACGCTCCGTCTTCCGGATCCGAAGGTAAATATGCCTGATCTCCGCGGAGCTGCTTCCGTGAACGAAACAATTCTCCATCACTGGTTGAATGATAAACCGCGGAAAATCCTCATCCTGGATTCCGTCATCACACTGTAAATGGTATTCCATCTCGTTTCCATACCGAATCCGCATCATCTTGATATAATTCTCCAGGAAATCCAGCTCGTCGCTGAGCTTCCAGGTAAAGCTCGGATTCCTCAAGATCGGCATGATGACCTTGCAGAGAATGACCAGCGAATCCGCCACCTTTGTATTATTCGTCATCATCGCCATCCAGCGGATGGAATTTAAAGAATTATAGAGAAAGTGCGGGTTGATCTGATACTGGAGCGCCAGAAGTTCTTCTCTGGCCTTCTCCTGCTCCGGCCAGCCCACCTTCTCGGGATTTTCGATATCCAGCTGCTCCTTTCCCACCATCTCCATCTGATCCATCAGAATCTGGATCGGCCTTGTATACTTCCGGTTCCAGATCAGACAGAAAAAGAGCACGGCAAGAGAGGCAATTCCACCCAGAAGAAAACCTGTTTTCTTAATTCCTCTGGCTTCCCGAAGATATTCATCCTTGGGAATCATATTTACCAGTTTCCAGTTATGATAAGAGAGATCCTAATGTTCTGTTCCTCTTCTTTGGGCTGATAAATAGTTTCCAGATACTCGGAATCCGTCGAGGAAATGATCTTGCCGTTTTCGTCCACCAGCGCCGCCCGGCTGCCATTATAGGAAACCATGCCATAACTCTGGCTGACCTTTTTTTCATCCAGGGCCACACAGAGATAGCTGTCCTCCTCCGTTTTTTCCGCCTCTCTCAGAGCCACAATCCCCAGAAGAACCGGTCGGTTGACCATACAGTAAAAGGCCTCTGTCATTCCCACATCCAGACTCTCTCCGGATACCCATTTTACAAAAGGATAGCTTTCCTTACATTCTTCCAGAATGTCTCTCGTCTTTTCGTCTATTTTCATGACACCGGTACGGCTCTTTTTTTCCACCGTAGAAACCACATTCCGGCCGTCGCCGCTCAAAATAGCAAAACCATAAATATTCGTATCCGCATACATCATCTGATCGAATTTCTGGACAATGGCCTGCACCGCCACCGACCTTTGAACGGTAGTCTTATAGGTGTTTGCCGAATATTCCCAGGCCAGTTCACTATTTCCAAACTGGGATAGATTAAGAAAAGAAAGTTTTCGTTCTTTTGACGGATATCCCCTCATAAAATAAAGCAAAACGCCCTATGGAGCTTCTATGATACATACCCCAAAATTTTTTCATCCCCGTTCTGCTAAATCTTCTTTCCAGGCAGCTTTTCATCGCCCTCACCTTCCGAACTCTGAGAAAATTTCCGCTCTTTTCTATTCTTTCTCCCTGAAAAAAATCCTCCGCACAACAGGAATCCTGGCGGTGGCCTTTGTCTTCGGATCCCTGGCCTCACGGGTCACAAGTCATTTTCTGCCGGCTTCCTCTGATGCTGTCTCGGAGCAGGAACTCTACTTTGGCAGCGCCACTCCCCGCTCTGAGCCAGGGGCTTCTGGCGGGCTTGCCGCAGACCTTACTTCTCAGGAAAATGTTTCCCTCAGCTTTTCCGTGGCTGACACCGATCCTGCCACCCTGGACGGTCTTCTTCTGCCCAGTTCGAACTGGGGCTTAAGTTTTCCCAATGAAGGGCAGTGTCCCACCGGAAATGCCTCCATCGAGGAGTTGAACGCCTACAACGCCCACTATGCCTCCAACACCGATGAAAAAGTCATCTTTCTCACCTTCGATGCCGGTTACGAAAACGGCAACACGCCAGCCATCCTGGAGGCCCTGAAGAAACATCAGGTTCCAGCCACCTTTTTTGTGGTAGGAAATTTTCTTTCTACCAGTCCCGACCTCGTAAAGCAGATGATCGCCGACGGCCATACCGTGGGCAATCACACCTGGTCCCATCCGGATATGTCCAAAATCTCCACTCAGGAGGCCTTCTCGAAGGAATTAAGCCAGGTAGAGGATCTCTACAGGGAAATTACCGGCCAGGAGATGACGCGCTATTACAGGCCCCCTCAGGGCATATACAGCCAGCCCAATCTCCAGATGGCAAAGGATCTCGGCTACGAAACCTTCTTCTGGAGCCTCGCCTATGTAGACTGGTACCAGGATAACCAGCCCACCAAAGAGCAGGCCTTCGACAAGCTCCTGACACGAATCCATCCCGGAGCCATCGTTCTCCTTCACAGCACCTCCTCCACCAACGCCCAGATTCTCGATGAACTTCTGACGCGCTGGGAAGAGATGGGCTATACCTTCAAACCGCTGTCTGAGGTTGTCTCCTGATTAACAGTCATCAAATGCACCAGCACAGGTGTGTATATTTTCCTCGTCTCCATAATAAAAAAAACAGAGATCTGTATTTCTACAGGTCTCTGTCATAAAAGTGAGGCATCGGGGATTCGAACCCCGGACAACTTGATTAAAAGTCAAGTGCTCTACCGACTGAGCTAATACCCCAAGGAAAAATGCCCAGAACCGGAATCGAACCAGTGACACGAGGATTTTCAGTCCTCTGCTCTACCAACTGAGCTATCTGGGCATTGAGTTGCGGGAGTAGGATTTGAACCTACAACCTTCGGGTTATGAGCCCGACGAGCTTCCGGGTTGCTCCATCCCGCGATATGCAATTGTTTCAACAGGTTTTGTTGAAAATGGATGGAGGTGGATTCGAACCACCGAAGCAATTTGCAGCAGATTTACAGTCTGTCCCCTTTGGCCACTCGGGAATCCATCCATAAGAACTATTTAATTATAACACATTTCTTTTGGAAATGCAAGCCGATGATCGGACTCGAACCGATAACCTGCTGATTACAAATCAGCTGCTCTGCCAATTGAGCCACATCGGCATAAGTGAAATCATTAGGCTTTATATGGGGCCTATAGGGCTCGAACCTATGACCCTCTGCTTGTAAGGCAGATGCTCTCCCAGCTGAGCTAAGACCCCATATTCATTTCATTCTTTCGAATGAAACGACCCAGACGGGACTCGAACCCGTGACCTCCGCCGTGACAGGGCGGCGCTCTAACCAACTGAGCCACTGGGCCATCCAACCTTTCGGTTGAAGGCTTATGTACCTTCAAAACCACACACAGAAATGTTTTTGTTTCTTTCCATCCGATTTTCTTCTACCCAGACTGCCTTGAGGAAGTTCTGCTCGCTTTGCTTACAGAACAACCTCGGCTTTGGTTAAGCCTTCGACCTATTAGTATCAGTCAGCTCCATGCATTACTGCACTTCCACCTCTGACCTATCTACCTCG
>NZ_JAJEPR010000022.1:0-56277 GCF_020686945.1 Fusicatenibacter faecihominis
TCTATAAACATTCGAAATCCGCTGATTTACTGCGTAAATCGCTGCTTTCTCATGTTTGGCGGGTCCCAAGTTCAAAAACCTTATCATGCAAGCATGAACGGCTTTTTGACCTTTTGACCCTGGCATCATAAATTTATAAAACTTACCGGGATAGCTCTGCCTGCAGATGATACAGCGCTCCCAGCATACCTGCGTTATTCTGGTAGGCGGCCATGCAGACGGTGGTGTGTTTCCAGATCTGGGGAACCAGATATTTTTCCAGGGCAGCCTCGATCCGGGGCTTCATGTAAGCTTCCTGCTCCATGATTCCGCCGCCGAGGATGATTCGCTCCGGGTTGATCACAAAACAGATGTTGGCAATTCCCATGCCGAGAAGGTCTGCCAGTCGGTCCAATTCCTCCTGGCAGATGGGATCGCCGGCCTTCGCCGCCTCAAAGATGCGGAAACCATCCCACACCTCTGCCTTTTTCCGCTCAGTCACGCGGCGAACCAATACACTTGTAGCCGCTTCGTCCTGGAAAGCTCCAGTCGCCAGATGCATATAGCCCACCTCGCAGGCGCTGTTTGACGCCCCGTGGAAGACCTTTCCATCCACCACGAGGCAGCCGCCGATGCCGGTTCCCACGGTGAGACATAGGTTGATCCTACTTCCTTTTCCTGCGCCGGAGATGCTTTCCGCCAGACCGGCACAGTTTACGTCATTTTCCACGGCGCAGGGAAGGTGAAAGTGCTCTTCCATATAAACCTTGTAGCTGATGCCCGCATAGCCGGGAATTGCGTCGGAGGCGTGCAGAATCGTCCCGGTCGCCGGGTCCACCATGCCTGCTGTAGAGATGGCAATACCTGAAATTTTGCCTGTATGATCCTGCATCTCAACTGCTATCTCATCCGCTTCTGAAAGGTCCGTTTCCACCTGTGTCTGCCGAATAAAATCTGATTCCGAGTGTTTTTCAGTGTCTGGTCTTTCGTCAAGGCTGACAGGAAAGGGTTCTTCTCTGTCTACTCTCAAAAAGTCTGTTTCCTTTTCGCTTATAGCAGAAGTCTTCTTTTTCTCCAGATACCCTTCCACCAACTCCACTGCCTGCTCAAAAACCGCCTGCCCGCCTTCTTTTGCCCGGGTGGGAATTTTCCCTTTAATCAGGATCTCGCCGGTTTCTGTGAGAAGGCCGTGTTTGATATAGGTTCCGCCAATATCCAGGCAGATGTATGTTTTCGCGCTGCTCATCGGATAAAGTTTTCCATGGCCTTGTCGATGAGCTCTGCTGCATGGTCGATGACCGCCTGATCCTCCGGAATCACGCCTGCCTGGGGTTTCCGTACGCCGCCGATATCGATGCCCTCACGTTTTTTCAGAACCTCTTTGATGATCGCATACATGCTTCCGTAACCGGCACAGAGAGCAGAAATGATCTCATCCACCGCATACTGGATCGGGGTGGCTTTCTCAGCTTCACCGGCGCGGATGTACTCGTCCATTTTCAGGAAAAGCTCCGACATTACGCCGTAGGTTCCGCCGATACCGCCGTCGGCTCCCATAAGCCGTCCACCCACAAACTGCTCATCCGGTCCGTTAAAGACAATGCTGTCCTCGCCGCCAAGAGCCTTGAAAATCTGGATATCCTGCACCGGCATGGAGGAATTTTTCACACCGATGACATTTGGATTTTCCCGCATTTTTTTGAAAAGGGAGGGACTTAAAGCCACACCGGCCAGCTGCGGAATGTTGTAAATCACGAAATCCGTATGGGGAGCTGCCGCACTGATGTCATTCCAGTAATCGGCAATCGCATGATCCGGCAGATGGAAATAGATCGGCGGAATGGCTGCAATAGCATCCACGCCCAGTTTTTCTGCATGGGCTGCCAGCTCCACGCTGTCCTTCGTGTTGTTGCAGGCCACATGGGCAATGATGGTCAGCTTGCCGCCGACAGCCTTCATCACATGCTCCAGAACTTTTTTCCGGTCCTCCACGCTCTGGTAGATGCACTCGCCGGAAGAACCGTTGACATAGAGGCCTTTTACCCCTTTTTTCAGAAAATGAAGCGCCAGAGCTTCCGTTCTCTCTGCGCTGATCTCTCCGTCCTCGTCATAGCAGGCATAAAATGCCGGAATTACACCTCTGTATTTCTCCAGATCTCTCATACTGTCGTCTCCTTTTCCACAGAATTTACGGCCTCTGCATAGCCTTTTGTAATCAGCTGCGGGCGGGTAATGCTGCTTCCCACCACAACTGCATAAGAACCAAGTTCGATGACTCGTTTTGCTTTTTCCGGGGAGTTCACATTTCCTTCTGCGATCACCGGATGTTTCACTTTTTTCAGGATCGTCCGTAAAATCTCGAAATCATTTTCTTCGATCTTAAGGCCTTTGCTCTGGGGAGTATAGCCCACCATCGTCGTTCCAATGAAATCAAAGCCCAGCTCGTCGGCAAAAAGTGCTTCCTCGATGGTCGAGCAGTCCGCCATCAGCTTCTGCTCCGGATATTTTTCCTTAATCTGATGGAAAAAGTCCGCCAGCGTCACATTTCCAGGGCGCAGGGCTCCGGTGGCATCGATGGCAACGATCTCCGGCTTCACCTCCATCAGCTCCTCGATCTCCTTCATCGTCGGCGTGATGTAAACCGCGCTGTCCGGATAGTCGCGTTTCACGATGCCGATGATCGGAAGGCCGGTCACTTCCTGAATTTCTTTGATGTCCTCTTTCGTGTTGGCCCGGATTCCAGCGGCTCCGCCCTCTTTTGCCGCTCTCGCCATTCTCCCCATGATAAAGGATGAATGAAGAGGCTCCTGCGGCAGCGCCTGACAGGAAACGATGAGCTGGCCTTTCAGCGCCTTAATTCTGTCTTCTGTTCTCATGTGCTCCTCCTTTATTCAATATTTGTTGTCTTCATTATACAACAGCTGACCGGTTTCTCTTTGCACGATCGGCCCGACTTTTTATACATGAAAAAACGCCGGCCATCCGAAGATAAACCGGCGTAAAGATAGCTGTTTATTTTTTCGGTGTTACACGGAAGGTACGGATCTCGTAAGGACGCACGGTCACTTTGAGCTCTCCGGTCTGCTCTTCACCCTCCGGATTTTCACACAGATTAGTCTCCTGCCAGGATGCCACCGGGAAGCCAAATTTCAGCGTTACCGGTCCGCGCATGCCCTCATACTCGTGGAAGCGGACGATGAGATCATCGGAATCCTCCGCCTTCTTCACACAGTCGATGGCCACATGATCGGTGTCGGCCTTGCAAAATGCGCTCTCGACATCAAGGGTTCCTGCCACGGCCCAGAGCGGATTGTTAAGGCCCCATGCACTTTTTTGTACGCCGGACTCCTGCCAGCTGCCGCTGTGGGGGTAAAGGGCATAGGTAAAGTCATGGCTTCCCTGATCTGCCGCGTAATCCGGATAGATTCCGCATTTAATCAGTGACATGCCAAGGATGTGACCTCTGGCGCTGTAGCCGTATTTGCAGTCGTTCATCAGGCTGACGCCATAGCCGGTCTCGGAATAATCGGCCCACTGATGGGCAACGGTCTCAAATTTTGCCATATCCCAGCTGGTGTTCTCGTAGGTCGGCCGTTTCACATTTCCGTACTGAATATCAAAAGTGGCCTCGCTGGTGCGGATATCAAGCGGGAAGAGCACCCGTAAGAGCTGCTGATGCTCATGCCAGTCCGCATGGGTCACAAAATCGATCCGGCGATCGTCATTGTAGAGGCGGATCTCCTGAGAAATCACGGAATCCTCGTAATTCCAGGTCATTTTCACCGTTGTCATCAGGGAAGATTTTTCCACGGAAACTTCCTTGAGATCCTCCACCTCGTAGCCTTTTTCCTGATAATAAATATCAATATCCCAGGCATCGAAGTTCATCGGGCGGTCTTCGTAAACCACGAGACGGTTTCCGGTCTCGCCTGCCTTTAAGATCTCACGGTCGTTTTCCTTGTCAAAAATAGAGGTCATGCGGCCGCTCTCATCCCAGGTGATGTGATAGAACGGTGTGTCGATCTCTCCGATCCAGTCCGCTTTAGAAAAGCTCTCAGCGCCGGTTCCCTCTTTGAAAGTCAGAGTCGTAAAGCCAGTGGGCTCCACGCCGGAAACCTTCACAAGCCAGCCGTTTTCCGTCCGGACCGCGGGGAGCTCTTTGCCGTCAGCGGAGAGCCAGCTTCCCTCTTTGTCCTCGAAGCCTTTTACCGTCACGATGCCTTCACCTGCAAAGCTGCTGTTGTTCACAACGGTCACGGTAGAAGCTGCGTCTCTGGTCAGAACCTTCAGGGCATTTTTCTCGATGGCGTCCAGAATCTCGTTGGCTTTCCGGTACTCCTCGGTGGAATCCTCGTATACTTCATGGATGGAGGAACCGGGGATGATGTCGTGGAACTGGTTTCTGAGGGCGATTTTCCAGGCCTCGTGGAAGTCTTTTACCGGATAGGAAGAGAAATCGCCGGTCTTTACAGCAGCCTCGCTGGCCAGCCACTCAGCCTCCCGCAGCTTCAGCTCGGTTTTCCGGTTATTTTTCTTATTGCGGGCCTGGGAGGTGTAGGTGCCTCTGTGGTACTCCAGATAAAGTTCGCCGTCCCAGGTGGGCACATGGCGGTCGGTTGCTGCAACGGTCTTCTGGAGATTCTCAAAGTAATCGTAAGCGGTTCCCGGGGTTACGCGTGGAAGACCCGGCATTGCTTTCAGATGACGGCCCATCTCCAGCATGTCACGGTTGACTCCGCCACCTCCGTCTCCGTTTCCGTAAGCCAGAAGCAGATCCTGGTTGATCTCTTTGTCATGGTAGAGATCCCACTCGCCCTTGACCGATACGGGATCGATGACGCCGTTATAGGTGTAGCCGCCGTTGTCGGAAATGGCAGGTGTGCTCATGAAATGAGTCAGCACCTCGGAGCCGTCCACGCCGATCCAGCGGAAGGTATCGTGAGGCATATGGTTGTACTGGTTCCAGCTGATCTTGATCGTCATGAAATTGTCGATGCCGGAACGCTTCAGGATCTGGGGCAGGGCCCAGCTGTAGCCGAACACATCCGGAAGCCAGAGCACGTTGGAGGTCGCGCCGAATTCTTCCTTGAAGAAACGCTGGCCGTTCAGGATCTGACGCACCAAAGCCTCACCGGAAGAAATGTTACAGTCGGCCTCAACCCACATGGCGCCGTTGGGCTCCCAGTTGCCGGATTTCACAGTCTTCTGAATCCGCTCGTAGATGTCCGGATAGTCGGTCTTGATGTAATCGTAAAGCTGGGGCTGGGACTGGATAAAAGTAAATTCCGGGTACTGCTCCATCAGGGTACACATCGTAGAGAAGGTGCGGGCAGCCTTTTCTCTGGTGTGCTTCAGCTGCCAGAGCCAGGCCACGTCGATATGGGAATGGCCCACAGTATGAACGGTCACAGGGCTGGTGTAGGAAATTTTGGAAACCTCCTCGTTCCAGACAGCCAGAGCTTTTTTCAGGGATTCATAAAAAGCCTCGGAACCCGGCTTTCTCCAGTCGATGGCGAGATGCGCCCGGTCGATGGCGGTCAGAAGCTCTCTTCTCACGGAATCATTTTCATCCAGAACCCGCACAGTCTCAACGGCCGCCCGGCTGCTGTAGTAAAAATCATCTGCAGTCTCGTCCAGAATCGCGATCTCTGCCTGTTTGAACTGGTGCGTCTGCGGTGTGGGCACGCCGCCGCCCTCCAGACCTGCCCAGAGACGAATGGCAAGCTCCACTTTGGTTCCGGCAAGCTCAGTCGGGAAGATCACTTCCTCATGATAGGAACCGGTCTCGCAGTAGGGGGAGCCGTTGACATAGATCAGGCCTTCAAAGCCGGAGTTCAATCCGTCGCCGGTTTTTCCCATATTAAAAAGGCCGGCAATCTTCTTTCCTGCCCATTCTGCCGGGATTTCTACGATCTGACGAATCCACATATAGGTGCCTCTTCCAGTCCAGAAATCACCTTTTTTCAGAGTTCCGGTGTAAACGACGCTCTCCGGACGTTTTCCCACCGGCTCCTCCTCCGGTGTACTTGCGTCAAATGCCGGAATCTCAATCCGCTCTCTGTAGCGGAGATCTTTCAGCTTCTTCGTGCTTCTTTCCAGTTTTTCCAGTGTAAAAAACATGCATGTATCCTCCTTTTCTGCCGATCTGACGGCTTATTGTAAAACTGGTTTTTCTTGGTTTCATTATAAAATGCGGTATTTAACATGTCAATATATGTTTTTCGAGGAATATAGTATATAATTTTTCTAAAAACAATATCATTTATTGCAATCGTGTGTTTTTCCACTTGCATTGTGTTGATATATATAGTATACTTTTTTCATAAAAATTATTTGCTTTACCAGGAGTCAGTGTTTTTTTACGGAGGATAGTATTTATGGATGAACCTTTATATCTGAAAATATATCAGTCTCTCAAGCAGGATATCGAGAACGGCGTCTATAAGCCCGGCGATCAGGTGCCGACGGAGGGCGGACTGGCGGACCTTTTTCATGTGAGTAAGATCACGAGCAAGCGGGCGCTGAACATGCTGGCCGAGGAAGGGCTTCTATCCCGGCAGAAGGGCCGCGGAACCTTTGTAAGTCACAAGACTTCCACTCCGGCAGTCAGTAATTTCGCCAAAGCTTCTTCTTTTTCCGGTGATTTTCTTCCCCGGATCGGACTGATCTATCCGGAAATGAACGGACATTTCGGTCTTGAGACCGTCACCGCCATCGCCGATGCCTGCCACGGAAAAGCTCATCTTTTCTTCGCTCTGTCTCATGACGATCAAAAACGGGAGGAGGAGGCAATTCTCAGCATGAGCTCCGCTCCTGTGGACGGCCTCATTGTTTTTCCCGGAACCTCCCAGTTTCTGAATCCCCGGCTGCTCCAGATGGTCATCGACAAATATCCGCTGGTCCTCATCGACCAGAACATCCAGATCATCCAGCAGACCTCCGTTGGCACAGACAACGCGCTGGCTGTCTCCCAGGGACTTTCCTATATCAGTTCCCAGGGGCACAAAAATGTGGGAATCCTTCTTCCGACCATCGATAACAGTGTGCTCCAGGAGCGGTGCGATGCCGTTTTCCAGTACAGCGCCATCACCGGCTTCCCGTTAAAGCAGGAGCTCTGGCTGAAAGATCTGGGCCATTCTTCAGAGATCGTCTCCGAGGAAAGCATCGACCGGATCGCCCTTCACCTCACGGAGCACCCGGAGATCACCGCTCTGTTCGCCTTTCAGTACCCTCTGGCTGTGGCAGCGGATCAGGCAGCCCGGCGGATCGGCCGCACCACAGGAAAGGATCTCTCCATCCTCTGCTTTGACTCTCCTCTGCCTCTTTTTGGCAGACCGCAGTTTACCCATCTTCACCAGGATGAGGCTGCGATCGGTGAGAAGGCTGTGGAGCTTCTTCTGGAGCTGATCTCTCATCCCGTCCAGGCGCCCCAGAATGTCAAAATTCCGGCAAAGCTGGTGGAAGGCGAGTCGTTTTTCACCTTATAATTTAGTTTTAAAAGTGGCTGGCGCTTTCGATAAGCTGTGCCAGCCACTTCTCTTTCTATTTACGGATTACTGCAAACAACTGGGCAATCGCCGCGGAACAACCCCAGGGCATATAGAAGGTATCCTGCGTCTTTTCACCCCAAAGAGTCCACATCAGACCTTTTGCATTCTGATTCTTCCAGGCGTTTTCCGCATTCAGCTCCATCCATTCCCGGTATTGTTCCTGGCCGCCTTCGTTTACCAGCTTTCCAAGCCATCTTGCCAGAATGCCTTTGAAGCCCGGCAGATCATTCCCATCTGCTTCTGTGTTTATCACTCCATCGTGAAACATTTCATGCATCGTATAATCAGCTGCAAGAATCGCCTCATCCAGATACTTCTGTTCTCCGGTCAACTCCCACAAAAACTGCGACGCTCCGATAAAGGTTCCCTGATTATAGGTAGAGCACCAGGTATTGATCTTTCCATCGCTCTCGATGTTATCAGAAACTGCTCCGTTCCCTTGGCAGAGCGTATCTAACTGCCACTGATAAATCTGCTTCGCCTTCTCCAGATAATTCTCTTCCTTCGTTATCCGATACAGAAGGCAGCCGGCGATCGCTGCCGGACCGTTGATGCAGGCGTTTTTGCAGGTCTGGTCCGTTTTCCACAAAAGGCCGCCTCCCAGATCATCATTCCAGGCTCGGTCAAACACCAGCTTAAAATGATGTTCTGCCTGTTCTTTATAAAAAGTTTCGCCGGTCAGCTCATAAGCCCGGGCACAGCCGATCGTCATCCACATAATGTCATCATTGAAATCATTATCCGACCAGTCTTCTCCGTAGCTTTTTACAAAGCCGCGGTACATCTGCGCCATCAGATCCTTGTATTTTTCTTCCCCAGTTTTCTCGTAGGCATCCACTGCAATCTCAAACATTTCTGCCCTTGTCCAGAAAAATTCACCGACAATCTCACCTCTGTCGTTATCCTCATCGACTACATAAAATCGATCCAGAAAACTCTGCATTGCTTTTTCTGCCTCTTCTACACGCATGTCTGTTTCCTGACCTCCTTCCGTTTCTTTTCCAAATACTGGCATTGCTGTCATTCCTGTGCCGCTCACCGCGATCACTGCCGCCGCTGCCGCACACAGGATTCGTTTTCTTATTTTAGTCGAAAATATCCGCATCCGCGATCACCCCTGCCGTTTCATCCAGGTGTAAGGTTTTCAGTTCAAAAGGCTTCAGAGAAATCTTTTTCGTTATCCCAAGCGCAGGAATGGAAAGTATTCCTTCGCTTTCTTTATTCGCCGTTTCAAACACACGAATCGTGTAGCCCTCGCCGCTTTCCGCCCTCTTGCAGGCAGAAACGAGAATCGCCGGATTATCGATGGTCATAAACGAACCTGCTTTTTTGCCGGTTCCCGACGCGCTGAAGGCAAACGCATAGGGTTCTTCGTTATAGACCTGTGCCTTCTGATCCAGAACTGCTTCCAGTTCTTCCGTCTTTCCGGCTTCCACTTTGAATGAGAAAAGGCGCTCTCCCTGTTCCATCCGCACCGTATGGCGTTTCTCCCTCAGAGTCCGTTCAAAATCACCATCTGCTGCGGAATAACCGGCAGAATGTAAAAGTGTCAGGCCAATGGTGCCATCCTTTTCACTGCTTCCATGGCTGCCTTTGTTCAGCACGCTGAACATCCGGCCGTCCTCTGTCAATGCATTCCATTTCTGTGCAACCACTTCCGCTCCATTCTGCCGGAGGGTGTCATGACCGAACATCACCTGGCCCTGATACTGGCCTTTTTCCAGCAGCGTCGGAATCTCCATTTTCAGAACGGTATCATTTTCATTCCAGTATACACCAACTTCTACATCAAAGGAGGTTCCCTCTTTCGGCAGCACATAGCGCTGATAAGCTTTGCTGTTATGCCAGCCGAACAAAGCTTCCACCACTGTACGAACCGCTCCGTCTTCAATCACCCTCACGGAAGGAACCACCTGATCCATCAGACCAGAAAATTCACTTCCCTCATGTGGGGTCAGCAGAGTAAATTCTCTTCTGCAATGAGTTTCATCGGTCCAGAGTCCCCAGGAATTATAGGTTCCGTCCATAGCTGTCAGCTGAAAGCTTCCCGGCTTTAAGTATTCTTTTCCATCTACCTGGTAAGAATCCATCAATCCTGTGGATGTATTGATCACTACACGCATTCTCTCATTTTCAAACACAAAGGCATCCTTCGCTATGATCGGTTCAAAAACAGGTCTTTTCGCAATGGTTTCAAAGAACACATCCACGCGATTGATACAGGAAGGCTGAAGTTCCGCCTCGATCACAACTTTCTTTCGCCAGTCGATGCAGAAATGGCTGGATTCCATTTCGCTCTGGGTCGGTACTTCTTTCCCATTGCAGTAGGCCTTCGGATAATAAAATACATTTTCCCAGTTCTGCTTCGGCAGACCAACCTCAAAGGTAAACTGTCCTTTAATCGGATAAGGATGCGGATTATAGATAAACGCACAGGAGCTTCCATCGAGGATTTTTTCCTCTCCGGCTGTCAGAGCAATTGCCGCCTTCAGTTTTTCCCTTGAAAGGATTTCCAGCCCATAATCCAGCAGGCGCAAGGTATCTTCCTCTACCAGCTGGGTGCCTGAGCCCGGAAGGGCATCATGAAACTCTGCAAAGAGCAATGCTTTTTCTGCTTCCTCAAATGCCTGTTTCGGATAATTCTTTCCCTGTAAAAGAGAGGCTGCACTTGCCATTTTCTCTGCGGAATAGAGCTCGTTTTCCAGAAGTCTGTGCTTCTGTTTTACCCGAATCTGAGAGGTATAGCAGCCCTCCGCCACCGGATTGAGGCTCCGCTCCACAACCGGAAGTTTTGGTGCGGCTTCCTTTAACTCCTTAAAAAAGGTTTCCGTATTGGAATGCAGAATCACATAGTCTTCTTTCTTTTCCTCAATCAGCGCTGTCAGATCCTTCAGATCATCCCTGGACGGGCCGCCTCCGTGATCGCCCACACCCCAGAGGAAAAGAGAAACCGGCTCTTCTTTCGTCTCTTCCAGGAATTTATTCAGTTCCTCCGCCGCATGACCGTAAACGGAATTGTAGTTTTCATCCGAGCGGTGAACGATGACCTCCGATCCGTTAAAGCCTTTCCATAAATAGTTCTGTTCTGGGAAATCAAAGTTGTCCTTTGCCGGTCTGCATACCACATAGGAATCATAGCCTGCCTGATTTAAAATCTGCACCAGACCGCGGGAATGGCCGAAGGAATCAAAATTAATGGCCGTATGTGGCTGCACGCCAAATTCTTTCAGAAAGAACTTTCTTCCCTCTGCCATATTGCGGATCATCGATTCGCCGGAGGGCATATTACAGTCGGGCTGAAGGTACCAGCCTCCCATGATATACCATTTTCCTTCCTTTACCTTCTGCTGAATCCGTTCAAACAGATCCGGTTCATTTTCTTTTACCCACTGATACAGAATCGCTTCATTATGATTAAAAGCAAAGCCCGGAAACTCATCGGTAAAACCTTCCGCCACCCGGAAAGTAGACAGTGCCTCCGTACAGCCCTCCTGCCATCTCCAAAGCCATACCGGGTCCAGATGGGCATTGCAGATCAAGTGAATTTTTCTCATTTTTGCTCCGTTCCTTTCAGTCCTCTTTCACTAATTTTGCTGCCATTTCCAGTACCATCACACCGCTCAAATGCTGTGCCAGATCAATTTCTCCCGCAGAGACACTTCTCCAGTCTCCGCCGACCAATCCATCCTCGCGCATGGCTTTGGAAACCGCATCCGCATTCTTAAGGATGATCTTTTTCAGATCGTCACAGTCATCAGCTGCTGTAACCAGCTCGTATAAATAGCGGAAATAGATTCCCCGGAAAAGACCGCAGTCATCCTTGCCTTCATAATTGAAAATTCCGTCCTCACCGGCAAGTTCCACTACCGCCCTGCGTGCGATCTTTTCAGCCAGTTCCAGCTGTTCCTTCTCCCCGGTAATCCGGTAATACTCCAGAGCAGCACCGAGCATCACACCCTGACAATAGGTAAATTTCCATTCCTTATCGATCTTTCCGTCGCCTTCCCGGTTCATGCCGTCCCAGACAAAACAAGTCTCAGGATCCATCAGCTGGTCTCTGTTCCAGGTGAAGATTTTCTCTCCCCATTCCAGATCTTCTTTCTTTCCAAAACGCTGATAGAGCCGGAAGGCAATGATCGCTGCCGGAGCATTGGCCGGTGTATTTTTGTAATCGAGCTGATCTTTTTTCCAGGCCATTCCACCGCCGCAGGCATCATTCCATGCAGTCTTGATGTCCTCCCAGACAAAAAGCGCCTGTTTCTTGTATTCTTCGTCCTTTGTCGCATCCCAGGCCCGAAGAAGCGCCAGTGTCATCCACTCCATGTCATCGTACCAGTTATGCAGAAGCGTATTGCCATTTTCCCGATAAGTACCTGCATATTCTTTGCGAAAGCGCTCCAGATATTCCCCTTCCGGTTTTCTCAGGTATCCGTCCAGCAGCGCATCCAGTGCATGGGCATGCCACCAGTAAATCCAGTTTTCCTCTTCCCGGACGGGCATGTGATTTACCATTACTCCCGTTTTTTCGTCAAAAAAACAATTCCATAAGCCTTCCTGTGCTTTCTCGCAGGCTGATTCATAGATATTCATGTTTTCTGTCCTTTCCTGGTTTTAAAAAAAGCCTGCTGACTTCTGTCAGCAGACTTTTTCCACCATTGCATGTTTACTGCTGTGCAGCCTCTGCTAAAATGCTGTCGCCCTGTGACTGTGCGTTTGCCAAAGCTTCTTCTGCGCTGATCTCGCCTGCTACATATTTCTGCAGCTGAGGAATCAGTGCCAGACCTTCTACGTCAGAATAGCCCAGTACTTTGGAACGGATTCCGGCATAGGTATAAGCCTCTGTAAATACTTCAAAAACGTCATCGTCTGCGAAGTAAGGATCTTCTGCTGCAGCCTTGTTTGCCGGCATATTTCCGCTGATCTTGCAGAACTCTACACCGTTCTCCGGCTGTGTGGTCCACCATTTGATGAACTCCCAGGCTTCGTCTGCATGTTTTGCTTTGTTCGGGATTGCCAGACCAAAACCACCCATCATTGCGTGCATATCGCCAGAGGGGCCTTTCGGCTGTCCGATTACACCAAAGTTCAGGCCAGCTTCTTTGTACTGTTCCAGAACCCAGGGACCATTGAAGGTCATTGCCACTTTACCTGCTTTGAAGCCATCTCCGCCCAGGCCATCCTCGAAACCGAGCTGGTATACTTTATCTTCATTGAGCAGTTTGTTCCAGTACTCTAATACGGTAAGACCTGCCTCAGAATTGAAGGCGGTTGTCGGCGGGTTTGTGGTATCGTCGATCATCTGGCCGCCTGCCTGTGCGATCCAGTTATTGAACAAGCCTACGTCTTTCATGGAGAAACCGGACTGCTCCAGAACATTGCCATCCCATTTTGTCAGCTTCACAGCTGCCTCTTCCAGGCTGTTCCAGTCGGTGATGGAAACCGGATCTACGCCTGCCTCTTCCAGGAGATCCTTGTTGTAGAAAATGATTCGGGTATCAACTGTCAGCGGAATACCATATAAGTTATCGCCGGACCTGAGCTCGTCTACTGCCGGCTCATAAAACTGATCCAGGTCGATGCTGTCTTTCTCCACATAATCATCGAGTGCCATCAGTGCTCCCTTGGGGGCATATACGCTTGTATTAAAACGGTCCCAAAGCACGATATCCGGTACCTCATCGGAAGCGATGGCGGTCAGGAGCTTCTGCTCCATGGAATCCTGTGCCATGTAAGTAACGTGAATCTTATCCTGGGAATTGTTAAAGCCTTCCAGCTGTTTCTCCAGCTGTCCGATCTGGTCTCCTGCCCAGCCTCCCCACATGGTCAGTTCTACAGTTTCCTCATCTGCCAGCGCAGTTACGCCGCTGCCTGCCATCAGGCTCAGTACCGTTGCGGCTGCCATAACCAATGCTACGCTCTTTCTTCTCATAATCTGTTTCCTCCTTTTTTTAAAAACTTCTGTACTTATCATCAGGCTTTCGCCGAACGATCTTTGATAAAAAATCCTGCCCGAAAGGCTGTCAATCCTTGCTTCCTGAGAAAGCAATACCCTGAATGTAATATTTCTGTGCAAACAGGAAAAGTAATAAGGTCGGTAAAACGGAAATCACGGTGCCGGCCATCAGCGGGCCGTACTGTGTGTTGTACTGATACTGGAAGGTAGAAAGTCCCACCTGAATCGTCATCATATCCCTTGAGTTCAGAACGATCATCGGCCACATAAAGCTGTTCCATCCGCTCTGGAAGGTCATGATTCCAAGGGTGACTGCTGCGGGAAGAATCAGCGGCAGGTAAATGTTCCAGAAGATCCTAAACTCGCTGCATCCATCCACTCTGGCCGCCTCCGCCAGTTCATCCGGAAGCGTTTCAAAAAACTGTTTCATAAAGAAGACTGCATAGGCTCCTACTGCACCCGGCAGAATAATAGCCGCATAGTGGTTGATCAGTCCTTGACCGCCCTGTCCGAAGATATTGTTTCCGCCTACCAGCGGGAAGTTTTTCAGAACCAGGAACTGCGGAATCATCGTGATCACTCCGGGAATCATCATGGAGGACAGAAGCAGGCTGAAGGTGACTTTTCTGCCTCTGAATTTTAATTTTGCGAAGGAATAACCAGCCAGCGCTCCCAGAAATACATTGGTCAGCACTCCCATTCCTGCCAGATAAAAGGAGTTCAGGAAATATCTTCCAAAAGGAATTACGTCAAAGGCTTTCTTATAGTTCTGCAGAGAAAAATTCTCCGAGAACAAAGCCAGGGATTTGGAGTAAATTTCCATCTCCGGTTTAAACGAGGTTGCGATCATCCACAAGAACGGATAGACCGTGATCAGAGAAATGAAGATCGCTCCTATGTACCAGAATACGCTTCTTACTTTTTTTGCTTTTTTCATTCCCATAATGCTCTGCCTCCTGTCAGATATCCGCTTTGTTGATCTTGGTATTTATGACTGTCATCAGTAAAATAATCGCAAACAGAACCAGTGAAATACTGGACGCATATCCCATATTCAGATTTTTGAAGCCGTTGTTGTAAATGTAGTAAACCAATGTGATCGTCGCATTTCCAGGGCCGCCCTTCGTAAGAACAAAGGCCTGGTCGAATACCTGGAAGGTACCGATAATAAGCATCGTAGATACCAGAAAAGTTGTTTTGGTGATGGAAGGCATCGTGATCCGGGTGAACATCTGCCAGCGGTTCGCACCCTCGATCTTCGCCGCCTCATAATAGACCGGGGAAATTCCCTTGAGTCCTGCGAGGAAGATCATCATGTTTCCGCCAAAGCCGGCCCAGAGGCTCATCATAACAATGGAGATCATCGCCAGTCTGGAATTGTAAAGCCATGCCTGATTCGGAATGCCGAAGATTCTTAAGATGCCATTCAGAAGACCAAGCTGCGGATTCAGAATCCAGAACCACAGGGTTGCCGTCGCAACCGTGGAAGAAAGCACCGGCAGATAAAACAAGGTCCGGAATAATCCGACAAATTTCTGATCCGCATTCAGGAACAGGGCTGCTCCCAGGGAAATCAGAAGTCCCAGCGGTACATATAAGATGGTATAAACACAGGTGTTTTTCAGTGCAATCCAGAAAAATTCATCATGGATCAGCTTCTTGAAGTTCGCCAGTCCCACGAAGGAAGGAGGATTGATGACATCGTACTTTGTGAAGCTCATTCCGATGGCCATGATCATCGGGATCAACGTAAACATCAAAAACAAAATTACCGGCGGTGCCACAAACAGCCGTCCCATCCGATCCTGCTTGCCAATTACCTGTTCCGCTTCTTTTCTCTTTTTTCCCTTTCTCATTCTTCTTCCCCTTTCCGGTTTGTTTATGTTGTATATATTATTTATATCATTTATTTTATGATCTTGATTTTTTGAAGTTTTCAGGTTCTTCCTCTCGTTTTCTCCACATTATCTTGTTAATATGCCCATATATTATCAATCTTTTTGTAGTATGTCAAGCATTTTTTACATAAACATATGTATTATATCAGTTATATCATTCCGTTTATCACTGTTTCGTCATCTCTGAGAATCAGAAGCTGTCATATACCATTTATTGTTCAGGCAGATTATTTCCTTGTATAAAAAAGAAGACCGGAAATCCTGTCTGTAGGATTCCAGTCTTCTGTCTTGTTTTTTTCTATTTTCCCCTGACAATATCGTATGGGATGTAGGTTCTCTCCGGTACTTCTCTTCCTCTTATCCGATCGATCAGATATCTGACAGCCGTTCTCCCAATCTCTCCTTCTCCCTGCATAACATGGGTAAAAATCGGGCTGGCGTCATTTTTTTCATCAACGCCGTCAAAAAATATCAGTTCTTTTTCCTGATCTAAATTTAGCTTTTTCAATATCTTATAAGTCATAACAGCGGTCGTATGATCCACTGCCAGGAATGCAGTCACCTGGGGATTCTCCAGAATATAGTTCTCGATTCTGTGCTGATCCGCCTCTTCCTGTTCCTGTTTCCTGTCATGCTGCGGAACCATGGAACCGATATCCGTGATCCAGAGACCTTCGTTCGTCACAAGGTTATGTTCCAGATAGCTGTCCTTATAGCCCTCAAACCGGGCCTCCACCGTAGAAGTCCGAAGGAAGGGATGTGATAGAAAACAGATATTTTTATGACCATCCTCAAACAGAATGTCCATCAGTTCCTTCACCGCATTGTAGTTATCCGTTCCCACGCAGGGAATGGGTACTCCCTTCATTTCCCGGTCCACCAGGACAACCGGATATTTTTCCACAGAAAGCTTGAGCACTGCCGCATTATAGGTTTCACCCTGCACGCACATCAGAATGATGCCGCAGACCCCAAAGCCCCTGAGATCCTCGATGGCTTTCGCCTCCTCCTCCACGCTTCCGTAGGTACACCGCAGCATCATATAGTAGCCCTGCTCCCGGCATTCCCACTCGATACCGCAAACCAGCTGGCTTCCAAAGGCAACGCCAAAGGAATCGACGATCACTCCGATTACTTTTTTTCCTTCTGGCTGCCGTTCGATCAGGATTCCATCCACAATTTCATCTACTCTTTCACCGGAATAAGACACATAAGAACCTTTTCCCGGCATTCTCGTTATCATATTCTGCTCTGCCAGCATCTCCAGCGCTTTCTTGCTCGTGATACGACTCACATCATAGTTACTGGACAGTTCCTTCTCCGATGGGAGCCTGCTTCCCGAAGCATAAGTACCGTTTTTGATTCCGGCCAGCAGATCATTATAAATTTTCAGATATAACGGGTCTCTTTTCACCTTTTCACCTCTGTCACAAGCATTCACAAAGGAACGCTTTCCATTCTTTTTAAATGTATTATATGTATTATTGAATGACATGTCAATATAACATTTATCAGGTGAAACTAGACATTTTTCCCTTTTTACAGCGCTTTTCGCACATAAATCGCCTTTTTCGGGCACATTTCCTGGCAACAGAAGCAGGAGATGCAGCCTTTTTTCCGGAATTTCGCTTTTTTGTTTTCGATGCGGATGATGCCTGCGGGGCAGCTCTCGGCGCATTTTCCGCAGCCCACACAGAGTTTGGGATTCACCTGGGGGTAGGATTTGAGGAGGCGGGAGGCCACGAAGACGAAGGGTTTCCGCAAAAAGCCCGGCACGTTTCCCGTGAAATCCAGGCTGATGGAATCCGGCTTTTTAAAGGATGTGAGACCTTCCGGGACCGGGTCGCCCACAATCTTAAGTTCATCCGGTTTCGCGAGGCCTTTTTCCACGGCCTGACGAATCATGACAATCTCCATCGGATCAAGGCCCATGAGGCCTGCTGCAAAATAGTCCTGGGTCCAGATATCCCTGGAAGCCAGAAGAAGGTTCAGCGGATGGGAGGTGCCGCCGGTGGGGCCGTTTCCTTCCATGGCGTCGATGGCGTCAATGATCGTAAGATTCGGATTTACGGTCTCAGCAAGCTCCACCAGCATCCGGGAGAAATCCTCGATCTCAGGCCAGCGGTAGTGCATCTGCGGTTTCTCAAGGCCCGGAATCGTTCCGAAAAGGTTCTTGATGCCGCCGGAATAGCCGGTCATAGCATGGGTCTTGAGCTTGCAAATATTGATGATATAGTCTGCCTTCACGATCGGCGTGATGAGGTGAAAGCTGTGATTGGCAAAGCCTTCCCTGGTATTCACCGTTTCTGCGGAGCAATCCTCATTCAGGTGAATGCTGTCACCAATGGTATCCATACCACAGACGTGATAGATCCGCTTCATATGCTCCGGCGTATAGGGGCCACCGGAGCTCTCCGCCAGCGTGATATCCTCGATCCCCTGCTCCCGGAGCCATTCCGCCACAGCTTTTACCACCAGCGGATGGGTGGTTACCGGCGCCTCCGGCTTCTTCGCCATAACGAGGTTGGGTTTGATGACCACTTTCATGCCGGGCTTCAGATCTCTGGTAATATCCAGTGCATCCAGCATTTCCCGGATCGCCGGGGCGATGAGGGATTCTTTGTATTCTTTTACGGTTTTCAGTGTCTGAATCATAAAATAGCGTCTCCTGTCGTGCCTTTTAAACAGGCGTTTGTCCTTATTTTAACACGATCAGGGGCTGGCGTACAGGGAGTAAATCGGTGGAGTTTTTCTGTCAGCTGTCTTCAGCAGCATTCTGAAGAGCCGATTCAACACGGTCCACACATTCCTGTGCCCAGTCATAATCTTGGTCTGCAGCCAGTTGATACCACTTCAGTGCTTCTTCCAGATTGATTTCTGTATCATACCAGCCATTTTCATAGGTCCTGCCTAAACGTAGCATTGCAAGCCCATATTCATTGTTCGCAGCTTGTTTATAAAGCTCGATTGCCTTACTATAGTCCGGCTCCCCCAGCTGCCCATTTGCATACATATCTCCCAAAAGAACAGCTGCATAATTGCGACTATATCGCTTTTCGAAGCAGCTTTTTCAAGCCAGGATGCTGCCTCGGTATCGTCTTCTTTTGTTTCATTATAAGCCATAATCCGTCCCAGATTATAAGAGGAGACATTCACAAAAGTCTCATTGATATCGCCGTCACTTTCGGCTACCAGCTTATAATATCGAATGGCTTCTTCCTCATTTTTCTCATATCCATTATTTCCCTGACTATAATCTTCTGCCCGATCATATGCCGCCCGAAGCACACGTTCCACATTTTCCGTGTCTCCGGCCTCCCGATACGCTGCCAGCGCCTCCTCGTAATTTCCTTCTTCGTAATACTGCTCCGCGCTTTTCGTCGAATGGAAACCGACCTTTGCCGCGTAGGCTCCTCCTGCGATTACCACAGCTCCCAATAAAAAAATGGGCCATTTTCGTCTCCGTTTCGATGGAGACGCAGCGGTTGGAACCGGTTCTTCCGAACAGTATTCCAGAAGCTCTCTCATCGTTCCAATTCTGTCTTTTTTCAAAATGGCAAGCCCTTTTCTCATGCCTTCCTTCGTTTTTTCCGGAATCTCCAGGCCATTTATTACATTTTGAACCGTTTTTTCTTTTTCAGAATCCAGACGATCCATCGGTGTCGGCAGGTCTTTTCCTGACAGTAGGTAGTACATCGTCGCTGTCATCGCATACACATCGGTCCATGGGCCGATTTCGCCATTCGTTTGATACTGCTCCAGCGCCCGGAAGCCGTTCCTTAATACCATTGTAGATTGCGGCGCATTTTTTGCCTGTGCTTTTCCGAGGTCCTCTTTCTGCGTTTCCTTCAAAGGAGAAAGGTAACGACGGATTTTTCCGCTGTCTTCTTTTTAAGTTTCTTTCGTCTCATACAGGTCTTTTGCCACGCCAAGATCCAGCAGATGCACTTCTCCATCCGCATTAACCATGATGTTATCCGGGCAGATAGCCCCATGAATGATTCCTTTTTCATGAATCTTCGACAAATCTTTCATCACAGGGCATAAATACCTGCAGAGCTTCTCATAGGTCAGCTTTCCGCTCTTCATAACCATTTCCTTTAATGTCATGCCATCGACATGATTCATAACCCGATATACAGTTTCGTTTCCCATTTTTTCTCCTCCCTCTCACAATTTACGAGTTTTTCCGAATCAACTCCGGACAACTATCCAGAACCTTCATAATATTGCTTCTATTCACCCGATATTTTACTGCTGTAAGATTCTCAGGAGCAACCGTATTAATCTGCTTTTTCTCTGCAAATTTTGCCGCCTCTTTTCTCTTCTGCATAGCGGCTACTCTTTTTCCTATGTATACCTGCTCTACATCCTTACAGAACCAGACAAATTCATAGCCTTTATCCTTACAGAATTTTTCAGCATCTTCAAGAAATTTCCGATCTTCCTGTTTGCTGTCATAGTCATCGCAGTCAAAGCAGCAGATTACTTTTGACTGATTTGCTTTTGATGTGGCCCGATACTGAGAAATCAAAGAATCTATCTCTTTTTGCTTCTTTTTACTGCTGTAGTTTCCTTTTCCGTCCAGATATACTACGCTGAGTTTAAGCTGTGTACGCTCATATGCATAAAAATGTTCCACCGTATCTTTAATGTAGATCCAGTCAGAATTACATTTTTTATTGGTTTCGACGGTAAAGATCAGCTGAACTCCCATTATTCATCCTCCTCACCTGAACCAAATACGCTGATAAAGTCAATAGAATCCACGTTAAACGGCGAACCTTCAATCATGCCATTTCGGTAGAGTCTCGAAGGTGAATAATTACCGCTCTTTGTCCACGGATAAATTTTATGATCCTCCGACAAAAAATCGATGGATTTCTTTCGCTGTTTTAAGACATCCATGGGGCCTACATTGTGAGTCGTAAAACACAGCTGTCCTTTTCCATATTCCATCAGATATTCCAGTAAGGCACAGAGATAAACGTCATGAAGGTTCGAGTCGAACTCATCAATAAACACGATCCCACCGCGAACCATTTCGTTTAAATAGGCAAACAGGCGGACTAATTTCTTAATACCTGTACTTTCATATTCTGCATGAATCTTATAAGAATCATAGACCATAACCAGATCACAGACAAAAAAGTCCTGATTTTCTTTTCTGTCGATTTCTATAGCCTGTAAATCCGATTTGAAAATATGGAGAAACTCATATAAGCGATGGATCGTTTTTTCAAATTGCGCGTATTTTTCTTTTAAAACAAGGTTCCTCGTAACGGATATTACACTAAGGATATCGTTATCCATTCTCAAATAACTTTTAAGTACGGAAACATATTTGTTTTCATAACTTTCCATTGAATTTATCGCTGCAAATTCTCTGTGATCATCAGACTGATCCAGATAAATATGCAACTTGTGTCCCAAAATATAAAGGTTACTGATGGTATTAACAAAAACAATCTGGTTTTCCTGAATTTTCTTCCTGTTTTCATATAAAAACTTTCCACAAAGTAACGCACACATGGAAGTCGTCGACAATAAATTCATCGTTCTATTTATGACAGCAGTAGAAAAGGAATCCTCTTTTTTCTCTCCATAAAGAAAGTCCACTTTACCGGCAATTACCTTAAAAATCATTCCCAGCTCATCACTTTTCGATGTGGCTTTCCGAACAGCCAACGATTCCTGTGAAATTACATATTTTCCAGATACATCCTTTGCTAAAGTCACACAATATCGAAAACAAAACAAATCTTTTTTCAAGTCAACCAGATAATCAGCTTCCATAAACAGTTCTTTTGTTTTCTTATTTATAATCCCATCCAGATTTTTCTGCGTGATCGGATTATTTAAATAATCCGGATCAATCAAAAGATTTTTGAGAATCGCAACGGAGGTAATAATTCCTGACTTACCGGAACCATTCATACCATAAATTCCTTTGATGTTATATTCCTGCGTATCCATATCTCTGGAAATCGTCTTTTTATAAAATGATAGCGAAACCAATTGATCTAAGGTCTTTATTCCTCTGACCGAATAATTAAGTAAATAAATATCATTCATGATGTTTTCCCCCATTCTTAGTTCCACTATATCATATAGTTTCAGCAAAATAAATACAAAATGTATTTTTTATTATATCTATATTTACTGTTTTTATTCCCATAAAAAAACAGAAACCTCTTTTTTAAGATTCCTGCTTTTTGCTCTTATTATTTATTTACGCCACCCCAATCATCCTTCTGGCCTCGGTCAGGCGGCGGTCAAATTCTTCGTAGAAATCGCCGCTCCAGGGCTGGAGGAAGAAGTTCTGGAGGATGTAGAGGTTGATCTTTTTGGCGGTGGCTTCGTTGGAGAGATCGCCGAGGATGTGTTCCACGGCCTCCAGGAAGTAGTGCCAGTCGTTGACAAATTTCTCGTAACGAGAAAGTTCCGGGGTGTCGAGCCATTTTTTCAGTTTCACTTTGGTTTTTGGCTCTTTCTGGCACTCGCCGACCTGGAGAAAATACCGGAAGCTGCCACCTTCGTAGTAGCGTCCCATGGGGAAGAGGCGACAGACGCCGGGACGGATGCTGTGAATGCTGCAGCGGCCTTCCTTATTTAAAAAGGTGCAGACTTCTTCGGCGCCTGCCTCCAGAAGGTTGGGGAGAATCACGCCATCCACCACGTTGAGCTCCAGATGGCTGCCGATGAGCTGCTGGAAATCCATATGGAGGCCTTCTGTCAACCGGTATATGTCCAGCGGGTCCAGAATGATCGTTTTTCCCATGCCCCTGCAGCAGTCGGAGCAGCCGCTGCACTCGCCGCAGCCAATTTTTACCATATCTCCGGGGCCGTAAAAGCGGCCATCCCAGATTTCTTCAATACTTACCTGTCGTTTCATAATATATTTTTTCCTTTCTTTAAATCAGAGGTAACTAAACGGCAGCAAACCGTTACAAGAAGAGAAATATTTGCCCTCCGCTTTTTCTGCTTCTGTTGACATTCCCGACTGTCTGCGCTTATACTTGAAACAGAGCGGATCCACAAGGCTCATGCCTCCTTTGAGGCCTCCGGGCAGAAGTTGTCCAGTAAAAGCTGCTGCTCCCAACACTTACCTATGAAGGAGTTATTTTATGTCATATAAAGAAACCATTGAATCTTTTATCTATGATTATCCGATCCTGGAGTTTCATTATCTGGACCGGAAGGACCTGATTTTTTCGGAAAAGGTCCGCTTTCTGTGTGAACACGAATGTGAGCATTACGGCCATTCCTGGGCCTGTCCGCCAGCCATTGGTTCCATTGAAAGCTGTATCAAAAAATGCGAAAAATTTTCCAGGGCTTTTCTTTTTGCCACCATTGCCCAGGTGGAGGACAGCCTGAATTTTGAGGCCTGTCTCAAGGCCCGGAAGGAGCATGAGGACCTGACTCTGGAGCTTCGCGACCGTTTCCGCCAGGAATTCGGCGAAGTTCTGGCTCTCTCTACCGGCTGCATGCAGTGTGAAACCTGTGCCTATCCGAACGCTCCCTGCCGTCATCCGGACAAGCGGGTGGCCACCGTGGAAAGCCACGGAATCCTGCTTATGCAGACCGTAGAAGCCATGAACATCTGCTTCAATTATGGAAATGACACGGTCACTTATTTCACTCTGCTGCTCTTTAACGCCTGACAAAGCAAACAGCCCTTCCGCATTATCGGGGGCTGTTTTTCATTGCTGTCATACTCTCATGTTCTTTTTTCAGTTCTTCGTAAAGCATTCTGGAGGACCACTGGATGTTGTAGGGAGTCACCACCGCTTTTAAGGGAATCCGAAGCTTTCGCTCCTTTAGGGCTGCCAGAAGTGCATCCATGGCCTCACTGTCCAATCCGCAGAAAATCAGCATTTCGCTGCCTATTTTTTCTCCTGTGTCTTTGGCGTTGGTCTTTTTAAAGCCTGTGATCCCGGCCACATAGCCAAGAGGTTCGCCATAATTGGAGCTGCTCACCATTTTCACCTGATGGCCCAGGGCCGCCGCCAGGCTTTTCAACTCCCGTTCCGTTCCTTTTTCCAGTTCATATGCCAGTAACATTCCCATTGCACTCCCGCCTTCCTATTCTGTCTCTGCCTCTTCCCAGGCCTCTCCGGAACCGGCAGGAGCTGTCTCCTGGGTTTCATCCGTTTCTGAGGCTTTCACCGTCACCTCCACCACGCAGTTGGTGGCTTCGCCGTCGTACAGCACCGGAACCGTATAGACGCCCGGCGTGTTGACGTCCAGCGCCGAGGTATCGTAGGTCACTTTTTCGTAGTCAAAATGATTGTTTAGGAAGAAAACCTCTGTCCGGAACTCCGGCATCTGCCCCTCGTATACCTCCCGGTACAGAGTGATGGAGTTGTTCTTTTTCAGAAGGGGATTCTCGTCCCTGTGCCACACTTGAAAGGCCAGCACCAGAAGGATCAGAAGAGCCATCGCGCTGAAACAGGTGGGTTTCAGCTTTAAAATTTTTCGGATTCCTGCTGTCTGCTTTTTCTTTTGCTGCTTTTTCATGGATCGTCTCCTCTGCCTTTTCTGTCATTTTTCCCTCACACTTTACTTTAATTTTCCCACGTTGCCCCCTTACTGTCAACCAAAAAAACCGCTTCTCCCGGATTTTTCCAGGATAGCGGTTTGATTTTACAGCATAAAACTTAAAGCTCCCAGAACGCCGTTACTGATCAGCGCCATGATCACGCCTGCCAGGAGAACGCCGCACATAACAGCCACGACGCTGGACTTGAAATCCATATCCAGAAGGCTGGCTGCCAGGGTACCTGTCCAAGCTCCGGTTCCGGGAAGGGGGATTCCCACGAAAAGGAGCAGGGCAACGAAGAGGCCTCTGCCCGCTTTTGCCTGGAGTTTTTTGCCACCTTTTTCGCCTTTTTCCAGGCAGAAGGTGAAAAATTTTCCGATGACGGGTTTATCGGAGCCCCATATCAGCACTTTCCGTGCGAAAAAATAGATGAAGGGCACCGGAAGCATATTTCCGATAATGCAGATGATGTAGGACGGGATCAGAGGCAGTCCCATTCCCACAGCCACGGGAATGGCTCCTCTCAGTTCAATGATGGGCACCATGGAAATCAGAAATACCCATAAATATTTTCCAATCAAAATGTTTCCTCCTTGTTTTCTATGCTGTTACTATTGTATACGAAATGTGATTCTTGTACAACCATTTTCTATCGTCTGATTTATCTCAGAAACAGAAGGATGATAACAAGAAGGACGGCAACGGCAATGAGGATTTTTCCGGAAAGATTTCTGGATTTTTCCGTAGTTTCTTTTCCAGAGCACCAGGCATTGATGGCGGCCCTGGCCTGTGCTTCCTTCTCTTCCTCCACCTGGATCTCTCTTCCGTAAGCGCCGTTTCCACCGTAAATATCATGATAAACATGCTCTCCCAGGCTTTTCTCCTCCGCCTCGATCCCGTTGGCCTGAAGCACCGCCTGAATGCGGGCAGCCTCGTCGGCGTCTTTGGCGTAATAAACGGTTATTTTTTTATTCATTGGTTCCTCCGATCTACACCCCAATCTTCGGGCAGATGTCTTTCAGGCAGCAGCGGTCGCAGTAGGGTTTGGTACGGGCGGTACAGACTTCGCGGCCGTGCATGACCAGGCGGTGGCAGAAATCGCTGCCTTCCTCCGGAGGAATGATTCTCCAAAGGGCCATCTCGACTTTTTTCGGCTCTTTGATGCCGTCCACAAGGCCCATGCGGTTGGTCAGGCGGATGCAGTGGGTGTCTGTAACAATGGCAGGCTTGCCGAAAACGTCACCCATGATAAGGTTGGCACTTTTTCTTCCCACACCCGGCAATTTTAAGAGGGCATTAAAATCATCGGGTACTTTTCCGCCGTACTCATCCCGCAGCATACGCATACAGGCGCTGATGTCCCGGGCTTTGCTTTTTCCCAGACCGCAGGGTCTTACGATGGCTTCGATCTCCTCGGGCCCGGCCTCTGCCAGGGCATCGACCGTCGGGTATTTCGCATAGAGATCCTGCACGACCACATTGACTCTGGCATCGGTGCACTGGGCTGCCAGCCGTACACTTACCAGAAGCTTCCAGGCTTCATTATAATCCAGGGTGCAGCCTGCATCCGGATACTCCTTTTTCAAGCGCCGGATAATCTCCAGCGCCAGCTCTTCCTTTGTCATTGATATTCTCCTATTTTTCTCTGAAGCCAGAACACCGTCTGCTTCCAGAATTGTTCTTTTCTGATTCTATCACACCCTGCCTCTTCTCTCAACCTTCCTTTTTCATTTGTGTAAAAAGAATCCTGCCTGAAAGTTTTTTGTATAACAGGCAGCTCCATTGTAATTTCCCGTTATATAAAAAATACCCCGGCAAGGCATGCTTACCAGGATATTTTCTCACATTTTCTTATTCGTAATCTTCGATGCGCCACTCGTCCAGCCAGTCGATGTAGACTTTGTCGCCGTCGAAGCGGAGGGGCAGCCATACATAGTCGGCAATGGAGGTATTGTGCATGTCAGGCATATTCAGGCGGTCGTCGGTCTGCTCTTCTTCTCTCCAGTCACCGCTGAAAATGCGCTCAAAGGTTTTCGCGTACTCTTCGTATTTCAGGTCCATGAGCTTCGGGAGCCAGCGGTCGGCACAGGCAATGTAGAGATCCTTTTTACCAGGCACCTTAAATACGGAAGAGATCTGAGAATGGAAGGAAGTATGGCTCGGATCGTCCACATGGGGATCGCCCTGAACCGTGTAAGGGCCATGCCAGGTATCTGCGATGGCTGCCTCAGAGGGGTTCGGAAGATAGCCGGTGGTTCCGGAGGTCAGGAGGTAATGTTTGCCTTTTCTCTTAAAATGAGCGGTAGCTTCCCGTACGAAGGGCGGCTGGGTATGGGGGAAATGCGTGCTGTAATAGCCCGTCACATCGGTGTAATCCGGTGTCAGATCCGCGCAGATCGTCTCACTGTGAACCCGCTCGAAGTAATAGTAGGCCTTTCCGTCCTCGGCTACTGCCAGGTCAAAATCGCCGGCGCTCATATTCAGAGGCTTTAAGCCTTCCCTCACTTTCGTGTAGGGGCCAAGGATGTTGTCTGCGGTGAGAACCGTCTCGGTCTGGGTATTGTCCTTATTCATGATCTTCAGCCAGGCCACATATTTCTTCGTCGAAGCATTGTAGATGATGTGGGGACGGTCCATGCAGGCTTCCGGATTCAGGGAAGAATCGGGATCGTCAGGTTCCGGCGGGATGATGAGACCTTTGTCCTCCCAGTTATAGAGGTCCGTGGATGCATAGCAACGGACGCCCCAGTGCCAGATCTTGTTTTCGCCGGTGGTTTTCTCTTTATTCTCTCCATACCAGTAGTAAACGCCGTCTACATAGATGATGGAGCCGCCGTGGGCCTGGATTCGGTTGCCGTTTGTGTCCAGCCAGACCTGGCCCGGACGGATACTATTATATTTCATAAGTTATTTTCCTCCTTATATAAATCACTCTTTTACGCCGCCCAGCGTAATACCTTTGACAAAGTATTTCTGGAAAAACGGATAAATCAGAAGAATGGGCAGGATGCCTACGGTTGCGATCGCCATACGGACAGTGGTGCTGGGCATCTGAATGTTCATGTTTCCGGTTGCGGAAGCACTCTGCCGCAGGGCGTTGATGTTTTCGTTGATGTTGTTCAGAACGATCTGAATCGTATAATACTGGCCGCCGCCGCGCTCTGTCAGATAGTACATACCGTTCTGCCAGTCGTTCCAGTAGCTCAGAGCTGTCATCAGGCCGATAGTGGCGATGATGGGCAGGCTTAAGGGCATCACAATCCGGAAGAAAATGCCGAACTCACTAGCTCCGTCCAGTCTTGCCGCCTCGATGAGGCTCGCCGGAATGCTGTTGGTGAAATAGTTGCGGACCAGAATGACGTTGAAGGCGTTCATCAGAAGGTTCGGAACGATCAGCGCCCAGATCGTGTTGCGGACGTGGAAATAGTTCACATAGCTGTAGTAGGTGGCTACCAGGCCGCCGTTAAAAAGCATGGTAAAAACCATCATAAAGCTCAAAAGCTTCATGCCCGGCACTTCCTGCTGGCAGATGGCATAGGCGAAAAGAGTCGTTACCATGATGCTGGCTGCCGTACCGAAAATTGTCACGACAATCGTCATAAGGTAAGCCCGACCGATGGTCGCCCACTGAACCGCAATGTAGCGGTAAGCATCCAGACTCCAGGAGCCCGGGAAAAAGCTGAAGCCGTTGGCTGTGGCCCAGGTGTTATCCGTAAGAGAGGCTACGATCAGCAGGATGAAAGGAAGCAGGGCCAGAAGAGCCAGAATCCCGCAGACAAGGTTTGCCAGGATCTGGGTATTTCGATATTCTTTTGATTTCATTTTCCCCACCTCCTAGAACAGTGCGCTGTTTGACTCATAGCGCTTCACCAGTTTGTTTGCTGCAATGATCAGTATAAAGCCAACCACAGACTGGAAGACGCTGGCCGCACTGGACATGCTGTAATCGTTGTTTTTCATCAGAGCCTGATATACATAGACATCCAGGGTTCTCGTCACGGAGTAAAGGGCTCCGCTGTTTCTCGGCATCTGATAGAACAGACCGAAGTCGGAACGGAAGATCTGGCCCACACTCAGGATAAACAGCGTGATGAGGGTCGGTTTCAAAAGGGGCAGGGTGATGTATTTGATCTGCTGCCACTTGCTGGCTCCGTCGATCTTCGCCGCCTCAAAGTAATCCATGCTGATGCCGACAACGCTGGAAAGGTAGATGATCATGCTGTAACCCACGCTCTTCCAGACAGAGACGAAAATCAGAATAAAAGGCCAGTATTTTTTCTCCTGATACCAGTTGACCGCCTCAAGTCCCAGCGGTTCCAGAATGCTCTTGTTGAACATACCTGTCTCTGCTGAGAGAAAGGTATAAGCAAGATAGCTTACGATAACCCAGCTCATCAGATAGGGAAGCAGGATCAGGCTCTGGTAAGCCTTCTTTGCCACACGGCTCTGAATCTCATTGATCAGGATGGCAATGGTAATAGCAAGGGCATTTCCCACAATGAAAAAGGCCACATTGTAAAGAATCGTGTTCCGGGTGATGATCCAGGCATCCGCGGATGCAAAAAGGAATTTGAAGTTTTTAAAGCCTACCCAGGGACTTCCCCAGATTCCCTCGCGGAAATTCAGCTTTTTGAAAGCGATGGAAATTCCGAACATAGGAATGTAGTTGTTGATCAGCATATACAGAAATCCCGGTAGTGCCATCAGATAAAAAGGCCAGATCCGTTTCCAGGAAATTTTCTTTTTTGCCCGTTTCTTACTCATTGTGTTCCTCCTGTCTCTGATAGAGCCGGAGAAAAAATCTCCGGCTCCGAAAGTTTCTGTCTTTTCCTGCTTTACTCAGCTGCCTGACTTGCTGCCCAGTCATCCAGCTGTTTCTGGTTTTCTTCGATGACGGTATCGATACCTGCTGCTTTCAGAGCGCTCTGGAAGTCTGCCAGGTTGGTAGCCGGATCAACGGTACCGCAGTTCACGCTCGGGATGTACTGCTGGATGACTGCGGATACTGCGGAATACTCAGCAGATACGTTGTCGTTGATGAAGCAGTAGCCCAGTGCCGGGGATTTTCTGGAATCCGGAATGCTGTCACTGAACTCTCTGATGGTCTGGTTCATATCAATCGGGGTCGGGTCCATTACCGGCCATGCCAGTCTGTCACCGTATACGCCGAAGAGCTGGTAATACGGAAGCGTCTGGGGGTTGTCAGACAGATATTTGATCTTGGTTCCTGCATCTGTTTTCTCGATTACTTCGTAGTCCTGACCCTCAATACCATACTGAAGGAGCCATGCAGCCTCGTCATGAGCGTAGATATAGTTCAGAGCTTCCACAGCTTTTGCCGGGTTTGCAGAGGTGATGGGCACGCTCCAGAGGATGTTCTGGAAACGGTCGCCTGCGGTATAACCTTCAAGAACAGGAATGACGGTCAGATCCATACCTACTGCGGCCTCGGTAGCCTCTTCACCTCCTGGAGTGCTCCAACCGAAGTATCCCAGATAATTGCCTCCCTGCAGAAGCGTGTTTCTGTCCTCTGTGCTGGTAGCTGCGTCCTTGGAGATGAAGCCGGCCTGAGCCCAGTCATACATCAGCTGTGCGAAATTGGCATACTCATCTGTCTCATACATATTGGAAATGGTCATGTTTGTGAAATCCTGATCCAACATCAGAACACCGGAAGCGGTGGTGGATCCCAGCTTATCATACTCAAAAGCATTTCGACTTAAGGGTTCTTCACTGGTAGCCTCAGGAATCAGGCAGAAAAAGTTTTCTCCTTCTCCATCTTTTACCTTCTGGAAAATTTCTGTAAATTCATCCATGGTATAGAGTTTGTTCTCATCGATCGTAATTCCATATTTCTCCAGAAGATCCGTTCTTGCAAGATAGCCATAAGATTCACCCTGAACGTAAGCATTGGGCAGTCCGTAAAGTGTTCCTCCGTAATAGCCGCCACTTAATGCAGAACCACATTTCTCTTTAATATCTTTTCCTTCGTTATCAATATAGTCATCCAGAGGCTCAATCAGGCCGCTACTCACCAGATTACCGACACCGGTTCCTACAGAGAGGCAAAGGTCGAGCTGCTCTCCGCTGGATACGGTCAGAACCGTCTCATTTGCCAATTCGGAGAAAGTTACCGGTTCCAGAGTGATATGTACGCCGATATCCGGCTCGGTCATAGCATTCAGAGCATCTTCAACTGCCTGAAAACCAGAACCGGTACTTCCAAGAGAGGGCCACTGCCATACGATCTCAGTGATCTCGCCGTCTTCTGCTGCGCTTACCGGAAGAACGCCGCCCATACCTGAAACTGCTGTTACTGCGCTCAAAAGAATTGCTGCGTATTTCTTTTTCATTACTGTTACCTCCTGTTTTGTTTGGTACACGTTTTTTGGATGTTTTTATTTTATCTGCTTTTCTGTTATTTTTCCATCACGAAACATAACCTGAACTTTACGATTCCGAACATTTCCATAAAAAATCCCGGAACCTTTCTGCTCCGGGACCTCATTTTTCAACTTTGCTTCTTTGTTTTCAGGAAATCTTCCTGATATTTCGCAGGGGACATCTCATAGTATTTTTTGAACATGTTGTAAAAATTCGTGTAATGGGAGTATCCCACCTTTTCCGCCGTCTCGTTGGCGTTGTACTGGCCGGTCTCCAGAATGGCTCCCGCCAGCTTCATCCGCTCATTGATGAGAAACTGTCCCACCGACACGCCTTTTTCCTTTTTAAAGAGGCGGTTTAAGTAGGCCGGGTGAAAATGGAACTCTTCCGCGATGCGCTCCACATTGAGCTCGCTGTTTTTCAGCTCCTTTAAAATATATCGGCAAACCTCCTCGGCGGTTTCCTCGGGCTGAACCCTTCTCTGAGGGCTCTCTGAAGCTTCCCCTTCATGAATTTTTTCCTGAAAAAGCTGCCTTCCGTATTCCTCATACCGGGCAGTATCTCTTTTTCCCCGGATTCGATCCACGACTTTGCGGATCTTTTCTCCGATATCCTCGTACCGCGCCGGGATCAGAATATAATCCTGACAGCCCAGGATGATCGCCTCCTGAGCATAGGCAAACTTCGCATGGCAGGTGAGAAAAATGCACTCGATCTCTTTTTCCTGCTCCCGCACCCAGCGGAGAAGCCCCAGGCCGTTTTCTCCCGGCATCTCGATATCGCAGAGAAGGATATCCACCGGATGCTCCGCAATACATGCTCTGGCTGCCTCCGTATCGTAGGCGGTATAGACTTCGCTGATGCCGTAGGAGGCCCAGTCCATATCTTTTTTCATGGTCTCCGCTGTCAGCTGTTCATCATTCACTATCAAAAGGTTCATTTTCTTCCTCCAGATCATAGGGGAAGGTGACGGTCACGCAGACCCCCTCTCCCGGTTCTGAGCTGATCTCAATATCTGCTTTCTCTCCATAGGAATACCTCAGGCGTTTCAGGGAATTGGCGTAACCGATATGGAGCCCGTCTTTCCTCGGCTCCCGCATGGACCGATCCAGTTCCTCCACCTGTTCTTCCGTCATTCCACCTCCGTCATCCATAATCATAAAACTGACCATTCCGCCCTCGTACTGGCCCACAATCGAGATGTGGGTCACTTTGCCCGGACTTATGGCATATTTTACAATATTTTCCACGAAATTGTGGAGGAGCAGCGGCGGCACCCGGACAAAAGCGATTTCCGGATCATATTCATAATCGGCCTCAATAGCTCCGGGATAACGAACCTTTGCCGTTCCGATATAAGCCTCGATCAGATGCTGTTCCTTCTCGAAAATTTCCAGATTCCGGCCGCTCCGGAAGAGATAGCGGAAATAGTCGGAAAGGTAAAGGATCACCTGCTGCACATCTTTTTCCTGTCCCCTCTGAGCCAGCGTATAGATCAGGTTGAAGGTGTTCAGGAGAAAATGGGGGCGGATCTGCAGCTGGAGATTGGAAAGCTCCATCTGTTTCCGGTCCAGCTCCTTCTCGTAGACTTCAATCTTCAGATCCTGTATTCGATCTGCCATCTTATTGAAGGACTGGAAGGAATGTTCATACTCGATCGAGTTGGCCTTCTCTGTGATACGGCAATCCAGATCGCCGTTTCTGAGGCGTTTCTGGGCCTGATTCAGGACCCGTAAGGGATGGAGAAGCAGACGCTGGATCAGCGCATAGAGAATCGGAATCAGGAGAAAGGCCACAATACTGAAGGCATGCATGATTCCGTAGACTGCCTCAATTTTTCCAGTTACCTCATTCTGGGAAAGAACGGCATTGAGGAAAAAGCGGCCTCTCTTACAATAGGAAGAGACCACCAGCTCATCCTTTGCCGCCTCTTTTTTCTCCGCATCCGAAAAACTCAGCTCGATGGATTCGTAATCCAGGTCTTTCTTCAGATCATCCAGCAGCGTATCCAGGTAGATCCAGCCGCCGTAAGTGACCGTTCCGGAATCGATAAAAAGCCTTGCAGCCTCCCGGTCTTTGATCGTGGCTAAAGTCCAGCCGCCAGCGACCTCCCCCTCTTCCTGTTCCCGGATGTAAACCTCATCGTCTTTCCTAGAGTGAAAGGCACCGTCCCAGGTAATGACATCGTCCAGTTTCTTCAGATAAATAAACCAGGCATCTGTCACATTGGTGGTATCATAATAATTCTTCTGAGAATAATAAAATTTTACCTTTTCCCCTGCATATTTCTCATCTCCGGCCTGCTTGATTACCGTTAATCCATAAATATCATTATAGCGAAGATTGTAGAGAAGTTTTACCGTTGTTTCCATCTTATAATCCAGGTTAGTGAGATAGGTATTCATCGAGTTCTGCACAGACACCCGCGCCTGTTCAATCAGAGTGCTCATCGTCCGCTCGCTGAGCCAGATTGCCAGAAAATTAAAGGGCAGAATGAGTAGCAGCATCAGAAGAAGGACCTTCGTGGAGATGGACTGGATGAAATGAGAACAGAAGCCTTTCACCTTTGCCCAGATTTCCGGGGCTTTCTTCTCCTCCGTCATGGCTCAAAGCAGAGACACACCGGTGTCGGCACCTCAAAAGTCCCGGTCAGAGTCAGTTTTCCGGTCTCCGGATCGACGGCATGGACGGCCACCGTGTCACTGTTCTGCCCTCCGGCCAGCAGCCATTTGCCGCTGGGGTCAATGGCAAAGTTCCGCGGAGTCTTCACCCCGGCAGGGACAATCTCCACCAGGGAGAGCAGGCCGTCCTCCTGTACCTGATAAACGGCGATTGTATCCTCGCCCCGGCTGGAGACATAGAGGAATTTTTCATCCTTGGAAAGGTGGATATCCGCGGCGGTATTCTCCGGAGACCAGCCATTTTTCAGTGTGGAGAGAGTCTGAAGAAGCGTAAAGTTTCCATTTTCATAAGATAAGACCAGCACCTCGCAGCTGAGCTCGCAGGCTACATAGCAGCGGTCTCCCTTCCGATTAAAAAGGATAAGCCTCGGCCCCGTCTCCTCTCCCGTAGGGAAGATGATTTTTTCTGCTTCTTTCAAGCGGCCCTGCTTCTTGTCCACAGGATAGAGCACGAGCTCATCCAGGCCAAGATCCGCCGTCACTGCAAATTTTTCATCCCGCGTGAGGGTGATCGAATGAACATGAGGGCCTTCCTGGCGAGCAGGATTTCTGCCTTTTCCCGTATGCTGAATCACCTGAGCTTCTCCCACCGGCGCTCCGTCTTTGTCCAGGGGCCAGACTGCCAAACTTCCACCGGAATAGTTGGATACCAGTACCATTTTTCTCTCCCGGTCTGTCACCACATGGCAGGGATCCTCGCCACCGGTGGCTTTCTGAGAAAGTAATGTCAGTTCTCCATTTTTCTCCCGGCGATAGATATTGAGCGCACCGCCCTTTTTTCCTTTAAACGTCGTCAGCTCGTTGACGGCATAGAGAAGCTCTTTATCTGCGGAAAGGCTGACAAAAGAAGGATTGGCAGTTTCTGTCGGGGCTCCCTCCTCCATCAGAGTTCCTTTTTCCATATCAAAAAGGTATGTATGGATGCCTTTGCCTTTCCCTTCGAATACTTCACCTGTTCCAAAAATCAATGGACGGCTGTATGTTCCCACATAAAATCTTGCGATCTGGTTCATTTTCTACGCTCCTTATATCTGTCAGTGCTTGCTATCATCCTGTAAAGTACCTCAGTAAAGCGGACATTCGCAATCCGCTTCGCTACTTGCTCATGAACGCAGTCGCTTCGCGATCTGCGTTCAATCTGATATACCAGAACTGCCCTATCAGAAACCTTTGCCATACGTCAGGTTGATGCTTTTTTTACTTTTCAAAATCATATATCAACTTTTGTGATGATGCAAGTGCGAAAATAATCTTTTACATACAGTATCATCTTCTTTCCGGAGTAAATTCCATATTGTAGCTTCCTGCCCCAACAATTTTCGGCTCCTGGCCCGGAAGGCGGATCTCAGCCTCCGCATCAAAGGGAATCTCTGCGCAGAAGCTCACTTTGCCGTTTTCTTCATATTTCCATCCGGTCTTATAGACGCCTGCGGCTGTCTCCACCTCGCAGGAAACACTTCCAAGTCTCGGATCCGTATGGGGCTCGATCACTACCTTCTTAAAGCCGGGTTCTGTCGCTGTCAGGCCGCAGACCTTCTTGTACATCCAGGCCTCAATGCTTCCGTAGCTGTAATGGTTCAGGCTGTTCATGCCCTCCGGATTCATGTGACCGTCCGGTTTCACGGAATTCCAGCGCTCCCAGACAGTAGTCGCTCCCATATTGACGCAGTAGAGCCAGCCCGGGTACTCCTCATTCAGCAGAAGATCCATGGCGATCTTGTCATGTCCGGTCTCGGTAAGGGCCGGGCAGAGCATGGGTGTTCCCACAAAGCCGGTGCTAAGATGGCCGTTGTTCTCCGCGATCCGTTTTGCCAGAAGGTCGCCCTCTGCCTGCCGGGTTTCCGTAGAAGGATTCAGGCCAAACATAATCGCCAGGGCTGAACCCGTCTGGGTACCGCAGTTGCAAAGACCATTTTCATCAAAATATTTTTCACGGACTGCCTGAAGAACCGCTTCAGCCAGCTTCGCATACTCGGTCTCTTCCGCTGTCTTTCCAAGGACGCCTGCTGCCAGAGAAACATGCTTCGCACACCAGTAATAGTAGGCGCTGGCGATGTAAAGATTGTCCGTCGCACCGAAGGGACCGGGCTTGGGATTGTCAAGAGCCAGCCAGTCCGCGAAGTGGAAACCGTCCTTAATGAGATGTGCTCCGCCTAAGGCCTCTTCTTTTTCCCGCATGCAGTTCACCCAGGCCTTCATGCCGGGATAGCACTCCTCCAGGAGCGTTTTGTCACCATAGTGAACGTAGACATTCCAGGGAAGCACCACGGCCACATCCGCCCAGGCACAGGAGCCATGGCCTTCGATAAGTTCCCGTTTCAGTCTCGGCACTACATGAGGCACGGAACCGCCGATGATGCTCTGCTCCGCCCGCATATCCCAAAGGTATTTGCGGTAAAAGGCCGGCACATACATATTGTAGCAGGCTGTCTCCGAGAAAATCTGGGCATCTCCGGTCCAGCCAAGGCGCTCGTCTCTCTGGGGGCAGTCCGTGGGAACATCCAGGAAATTGTCCTTCTGACCCCAGAGGGCATTCTGAAACAGCTGGTTGACCTTTTTCACACCGGTTTCAATGTATCCGGTCTGGTCAAAATCGCTCCGCAGATGATGGGCTGTAAAGTTATCCACACTGCCCTCGGGTTTCTCGGTAGGTTTTCCACTCTTATCCACATATTCCACCTTCATATAGCGGAAACCATAGAAGGTAAAATGAGGTCTCACATGGCGCTTCTTCCCATCGGAAATGAAATGGTATTCCGCCACGGCTGACCGGTAGTTTTCCCGGTAAAAGCAGCCATCCTGCAGGATCTCGGCCGCACTTAAGATAATCTCCTCTCCCTCAGCCAGAGCGGAATCAAACTCTACCCAGCCGGTGAGGTTCTGGCCAAAGTCCAGAATCGTCTCGTTTTTCGGTGTTCGGATCACTTCAATGGGACAAAAGCTCTCTTTTTTCACTACCGATAGACTGTAGCGGTCGTTGAGAAGCGGCTGCTCCTCCGCAATCTGCTGCTCCTTCGGAAGGTCTTTCACCGCCAGGGAACCACAGTCCTTCGGAATTTCTTCCCGTACGCCCTTCCAACCGGTTTCCAGCTCTGCCTCCAGCCGGGCATCGTAGGTCTCACCATCGTAAATACTGCTTTTTACGATGGGTGAGGGATGGCTTTCCCAGGTGGAATCCGTCGCTGCTGCCAGTTCTTTTCCATGATACAATTCGGCAATCAGATAAATTTTGTCACCGTAAATATTCCGGAAGCCTTCTCCGAAACCGAATCTTCCGCGAAACCAGCCGTCGCCGAGCCAGACTTCCAGGGTGTTTTCGCCCTCTTTCAGAAGACCGGTCACATCGTAGGTCTGGACCTGTAAATGGAAATCGTAGGAGTGATAGCCTGGCGCCAGATATTCGCTTCCGATTTTCTCCCCGTTGAGATAAGCCTCATAGACACCCAGACCACAGATATAAAGTCTGGAAGCCTCCGACGCTCCGTCCACGGTAAATTTTTTCCGAAGGATCGGCTGAATCGCCGGATCAAGCTCCGGTGTGATCCATTTTCCGGTCCATGGTTCTTCCATTTTTCCGGTCTCAAACCAGCTTTCTGCCTCGGCGGTCTCGCCATTGTCTGCCATCACCTCCACGCTCCAGGTGTAGCGGGTTTTCGGCTTTAAGGAAAGCTCTGCCGGATAATCCCGGTTGTCCGCCTTCTCATCATACCCGCTGTCAAAAATTATCTCTTTATTTTCAAAAACACGGATTCTTACCGCTTTCTGTTTTTTTGCTGTCCCCGGCTCTGTTACCATCCAGGAAAAACTCACGGGCTTCAGCTGAAAGCCCAGCGGTTCCTCCACATGATTCACTCTGAGGTCTGTCAGTTTCATCTCATGTCCTCCTTTTATTTCTGCTTCTTCTTCATCAGCATATAGTTTGGTAAGTTTATCTTACTACCTTCGAGAAATTCTTTCTATTACAAAACCCAACAAATATATCACGATTCCAAACCTGAAAAACCGCCAGGCCTGTATCATACAATACAGCTGCCTGGCGGTTGTAAAGCGGACATTCGCAATCCGCTTCGCTACTTGCTCATGAACGCAGTCGCTTCGCAATCTGTCAGTGGGAGCTTTCAACTCCCACTGACATAAGCATCCCCCATCACCCGCCGCTTAGCCGCTTACTGCTCCGCGCACTTGAAGCGGGGGAATGCTTATCTGCGTTCAAAAACTTACTTTATTCTATTTTACTGTTACACGGCATTTCTTTATAAGTTTTCCGGTTTTCACGGTGATCACTGCGCTTCCCTTTCCTTTGGCAGTCACTTTCCCTTTGGAGGTCACAACGGCCACTTTCCGGTTTGATGTGGTATATGTCAGTTTTGCAGTAACTCCTGCTGGCGCAAGAACCGGCTTCAGCGTAAAGCTCTTTCCTTTTTTCAAAGTTTTTGCCGCAGGGATTCCGGTTATTGCGGTCGGTACTGCTTTCTTTACTGTAACTGTTATGGTCACTGATTTTTTACCGGATTTTGCCGTTATTCTGGCTGTTCCGGGTGTTTTCGCCACAATCATTCCATCCCTAGTAACTGCTGCCACCTGCAGATTTGAAGAAGTAAAGGCAAGCTTTTCCTCCGATGTGATCGGTTTTACCGTCAGATCAAGCTTTTTCGTTTCACCGGTAACCAGTGAACATTTCTTTACAGAAGAAGTAATACCTGTGGTTTTTACGATCGTCTTCTGTACCTTGACTGTGATCTTTCCGGTCTTTCCACTGGCCAGTTTTACCGTGATCCTGGCAGTTCCTGTTTTTGTCCCTGCAGTGATGGTACAGGTTCCGTTTTTCTTTCCTTTTACGCTTACGATCTTTGTATTACTGGATTTCCAGGATTTCACGGAATCTCCCTTAGCCATGGCAGCTACTTTTACTTTTGTTGTCTTCTGCCTGGTCCGCAGAGAAATGGAGGAAGCATTCAGTTTCAGGACCTTAGTGAGGGCTTTTCCTGTAGTCCGTTCTTCGGTCTTTTTGCAGACACTGCAGGTTCTCTGCTGCTCTGCTGGTGCAAATACCGTAGCCTCAGAAGTTGTAGTCCATTTACTCCAGGTGTGGCCTGTTGCAGCAATTGTGGTCTGGGCTTTCAGCACTTTTCCGCAGGTGGAGCAGTGGCTTCCCTCCGTCTTTCCAACCATCTCGCAGGTCGCTTTCACTCCTGCATCGCTCACAGACGTATGACCGGTCGCCTGGATTATCGTCTGGGCTTTCAGCACTTTTCCACAGGTCGCGCAGTGGCTTCCTTCGGTTTTTCCTGCTGTCTCACAGGTAGCTTTCACTCCGGCGTCGGTAACTGCGGTGTGGCCTTTTGCAGGGATCGTTTCCTGGGCTTTCAGCACTTTTCCGCAAGTCATGCAGTGGCTTCCTTCCGTCTTTCCGGTCGCTTCACAGGTTGCGCCTACTCCGGCGTCAGTGACTGCGGTATGGTCTTTTGCAGGGATCGTTTCCTGCGCTTTCAGCACTTTTCCACAGGTCGCGCAGTGGCTTCCCTCTGTCTTTCCGGTCGCTTCACAGGTTGCGTCTACTCCGGCGTCAGTGACTGCGGTATGGTCTTTTGCAGGGATCGTTTCCTGCGCTTTCAGCACTTTTCCGCAGGTCGTGCAGTGGCTTCCTTCCGTCTTTCCGGCGGTCTCGCAGGTTGCTTCTACGGCTGCGTCTGCTACTTCGGTGTGACCCGCTGCAGGCAGGGTATCTTTCCAGGTGGAGCCGCACACATTGCACCCATAGGTTGTATAGCCATCTTCCGTACAGGTCGCATCCTTATGATCTATAACTTTTTCGTCGTGATTGCAGAGAATAAGTACATAGTTCTTATCTGCCAGATAATTTCCGTCCACATCCCGATATTCCACTATGATCTCCATAGACTGAATGCTGCCTTTTCTCAGAGTGGTATTCTTATCCAGGCTCACGCTCAGAAGACCTGTCTCACTTATGGAAGTATGAATGCCCTCTGTATTGTTTAAAATCTCCCGGATCACAAAGGTTCCGTCTTCAGTTTCTTTTCCTTCCGGCCTGCTGATACTGTATACATAAGGAGTGAACTGCTCCTTCAGGCTCTCTCCGGGCGCCAGCACCTGCAAGTTCTCTTTTTCGGTCTTCAGCTGATAATACTTTCCTTTAACTGTGATATTCAGGCCATTGGAGGTAATCTCCTGTTCTTCTGCATCCAGAACCTGTACGGTAACCCAGCTGTCTCCACGGCCAACCGTGTGAACCGTTCCATCCTCATCTACCCGAATGATATTTTCATCATAATCAGTATAAACGATATGATAATCGGATACTTCCAGAGGCTCCTGCTGAATCTCTCCGTTTTCATCTGTGAACAGCCGTGCAAGCACCGGCTGAAGTTTCAGCGTTTCTCCCGGAAGAAGACAGGTGCCTTCGCCGGATTCCCGCTTCACTTCAATGTCGATGATGTTGATATAATCCTCCTGCACATAAGCCTCGCAGCTGATCGACGGAACTTCGTTTCCTTCTTCATCCACAAGCAGGAAGCGCATGGAGGTCTGACCTGTTTTTCCCAGAGGCAGGATATGGATCCCTTCTTCATTGTCCGTGATCTGAAGAAGTTCATTTCCCTCCTCGCAGTCTTCCTCGATTCCTGTTACCTCTACTTTTGTACGTTTTCCCTCCGGATACTCTCCACTTTCCTGATAAGTTTCCATCCAGATCTTGCCATTGGTATCTCTTGTAAAGAAGGGACCGTTTTTCTGGCCGATGAACAGGCATACGCTCATATTCTCCATGCCGGTAAAATAGTAGCTCTCACCGCGCACTTCGATGCTGTACTCACAGCGGGCGATCTCCTGGCCATAAGCCATTACAACAGCTTCTGCCTGGAACCAGTTTCCCTGAGAACCATCTTTAGCCGTTATGGTAAGAGACGGACTATCCTTTGTACAGCTTATAGATTCCGGATCGAGATCCTTGCGCTCGCCGTTTTCATCATAAACAAAGACCTTCCATTCAATGGAAATATCCTCATTCCATTCGATGACCGGATCAATCTTAGCTGTCAGGGTCAACGGTGCACCGACATAGACTCTGAAATTTTCCGGTCCGCCGTAGCTGTAAGCAAGGTCCAGCTGATACTCAAATCCGTCAAACCAGTAATTCTGAGAGTCGCCGATCTGCTGCCAGTCATCTTCTTTGGAATCCTCACCCGCAAAATTCATCTCCGCAATGACATTTATGCTGGTTCCCCAGGTTCCTTTTCTTTTCAGAACCGGAAGGGTGTATTCATCGCCTTCATCTGTGCGAATCCAGGCATTATCATCGTATTTTGCCCAGAAGCGGATCTCTTCTGCCGGTACTTCAAATGTGGTCTTTTCTCCCTTATCCGGATTATAAATTATCTGATAAACCTTAAACTCCACCTGAGAAAGATCCAGGGTCTCACCGATCAGCGGATTGGATTTCAGTTCCTGCGGCTCGATCACATAATATTCCTCGGAAACATCCACCCAGATGTTTGCCTGACCAATCTCCTGATCTCCGACAAGATAACGGACAGGAATGTTCGTTCCACCCATTTTTTTCTTTGCCTTCACATGGATCGTCTGACCGTCATCCGCCACGCTCACATCCAGAAGCTCCTCGTCAAAATCTGCCCATTCCGCATCGAGAGCCACCTCAACGGTATAATCTTTTACATCTTCATTCTTGTGTCTGCCCTCGTCCAGATCGTACCAGTTGTGATGAACGGAAGTCGTAATATCCTGCTCGTCCCCCGGCTGCATATGCCAGGTTGTGCCATAGTAGAAATCTATGTCGTAGTTTTCCCCTTCTACCATGACAGCAGCCTTCCATTCGCCGCTAATCTTATAGTTCTCGTCTTCTGTGTAGTTATAAGAGAGCGTCAGTTCCGCAGTTCCGGACTTGACACTTCCCTCCTCATTTACCGCATAAACGTGATAATTTCCTTCCTCATCCGGTATGAGAACTCCGCTTTCATCCACGTCACAGCGAAGCACGCCATCGGGATCGTTCACGGAAACACCGGTGATCTGAACTGGTACACTTACTCCTTCGGGATGTCTGATATCCCGTACATAAACCCAGCATTCTCTGTCAATGTCATAGCTCCAGTCCGGCAGGAGTACGCGGTCACCAGGAAGGGAATCCTGAAGATTGCATTCTGTCGCCGCCAGACCAATATCTGTCTCTGTGGAAGCGATCTCATTTTCCTGTACCATAATCTTCGCTTCTACATGAATCCAGCTGCCATCCTCCGGGAAATCAGCCGTAGGAACCAGTGTAATCTGATCGTTGTCCTGATCATCATAGTTAACGGCGGTAACGTCTCTTTCTTCACCGTCACAGTACTGGGTCACAATCCACTGTGTATCATATTTCGTAAGACCATTTAAGCCATCCTTATTCAGAGTCAGGGTCAGCGCTTCGCCTCTTTCGCCGTAAAACAGGGTGCAATTGTCTCTTTCGCCATAGCTGTACTCAAGATCCACCTCACAATGTACGGAATCAAATGTATAACTCCGATCAGCAGCATAGCTCCAACTTGGTTTTTCAGAATCCGGCTCTGCCAGATTGATTTCTGCCGTAATCCAGATACTGGTTTCACAGTCTTCCAGCCTTCTCAAAACAGGCAGACTATAATCCTCGGCAGAGTCCTCGGCAAAATCATCCTCGCGGCTCCACACATCTCCGTTATATCCTACCAGATAGCGGATGTTTTCTTCCGGCTCCGCTGTTTTCTCCACGTCTCTGGTCTCTTTATTGTAGTGCAAATGGTACACTTTAAACTCTTCTGCAAACGCGGGAAGGTCTAAAATCTCTCCTTTCAGCGGATTTACTGCTTTTCCGTTTTCATCTGCCAGAAACTCAGGTTCCAGCTGATAGACATCTTTAGACACATTTACATAAATGGCTGCCTTTCCGATTTTCTGATCGCCTACTTTATAATAAACGGGAATATCTGTTCCGCCTTCATTTTCGTACGCTTCCACATGAATAGTCTTTTGATCTTCGGATACGGTAGCCGTTACCAGTTCCTGATCATAATCCGTTCCCACTTCTACCGTATAATCCGTGATCTCTTCCCTCTCGGTGTCTCCATCCGACCCATACCACTCACGATATACAGAAGTAAAGATATCCTGTCCACTGCCGCATATCATCTGGCCCTTTTGTGTGCTGTAGGCAGAGTCTACACAGTATTTTTCCGTATTCACAGTGAGTGAGAACTGCCATTCTCCATTAATATCCTGATACTCATCAGTAACCCCTGCAAAGGAAAGAAAAACATCTGCGCTTCCGGTTTTTGATTCCTCTTCGCTTTTTGCCATAATACAATACTGACCATCTTCATCCGGCTGAACAACTCCATTTTCATTTCCATTATAGCTGAAGATCTCGTCCGGATCATTGATTCTTACGCCGGTAAGCTGTACGTTCACGCTCTCTTCCCACAAATGCTTCGGATCGCGTACCCAGACCTCAAACTCAAAATCTTTGCTGAGTTCAAAGCTTTCGCCTGGCAGAAGCACCTCATTTTCAAGCTGAAGTCTCGATGCATCCAGTTTCGTGGGAATCACATCGAGATGCGTTCCCGTAGCTGTGATCTCCTTCCCGTCTTTTAAAACCTTCGCCTCAACATCCAGTTCGTGACCTTCTTCATTAAAATCTTCCATCGGTGTAAGCGTTATGGAATCTTCGTCTTCGGAAACGGAAACATCAACGCAGGTGGGTTCCTTGGTCTCATCTTTGTCCTGTATCACCGCCCACTCGATTTTGTAACCTTTAAGACCAGTCAGCCCTTCCGTATTGAGTGTCAGTGTAAGTTCTTCACTTCTGTCTCCATAAAACAGGAAGTGTGCATCTTCTCCGCCATAACTGTATTCAAAGTCTACGGAATACTCCACCGGGTCAAAAGTAAATTCTTTTTCAGCAACTATTTCCCAGTCGTCACTTTCTTCTACATATCTCTCTGCAAGAATCGTCACACTGATCTTTCCATCAGATTTTCGTTGCAGCTCCGGGAGACCTGTGCCATCTTCCGACTCATCGACCCGCTCCCATTCATTTTCATCATACTCGGCGCGCCAGCGGATTCCCTCTGCATAGAGATCCTCCACCTCCTCTTCAACGCTCCTGCCATCTGCGTAGCTGGTTCTCCTCAGCAGGAAGATTCCACCCTGACTTGAAAAATTCACCAGAGCACCCAGGAATGGATTGATCTCGTAACCCTCGTCGTTCAGCAGCTTGTCAGAACCGCCGGCAGATATAATGGAATACTCTACTGTTTCCCCGGAAAATACCGCGATCCCCGGCTCCGTGTCCGCGATCCCGCTCCCAAGTACTTCGGCAGCCTCTTCTGGCGGAGGTGTTTCCGTCTCTGTTTCTGTCAGTGCCTCCGTCTCGGATTCTGTTTCCGATGCCGGAGTCTCTGTCTCAGAAGTTTCACTTTCCGGTGCGGCGCTCTCGGTCTCAGAGTTTTCGCTTTTCGGTACAGATATCTCGCTCTCAGCAACTTCCGGTGAGGCGCTCTCTGTTTTCATTTCTGCCTGAATAGTCTCGGTTTTCTCCAGAACCAAAGCCTCTTCGGTCGGAAGCTCTGTTCCTTCTGTTGCCATCTGCACCACTTCGCTTTCGGTCTCCTGGCTCTGAACCGCGATCTCTTCCGCCGTTACTTCCATATCTTCTATGGATGCCGCTGAAACATAGCTTCCCGACAAAGAAGAAGCGGTCATCAGCACAGCCATCAGCATTGCAACTTTTCTTCTTTTCATAAAACGTCTCCTTTCCGTTCTCTTTTGACTTGAGTATAGCATCCCGTTTTCGCTATTTGGTGTCCTGACAGAAGACTTTTCCGGGCATTTCCAGCCGGACACTGTCCATTTTTTCCGGCCTGTGCTATACTTAGTAATAATGTTATTGTCCCTTGAAAATCTATGAATTTTCAATGTATAACAACAGTTATTTTTAAACAAATTTCGCAAATCATTGTTGGTGAAAATTACAACCGGAGGAAGCTCTGTGAAACACACGGATACTGAAAAAAAGCTGACCACCTCCCAGCTCCTGTCCATCATCAAGAAATCCGGGCAGTTCTCTGAGGTGACAAATATCTGGCAGGACGAAATGGAGACACCCGTCTTCTGCCATTATCTGTACGAGACTATGGAAAAACACAAACTGACTGCCAAGGACATCATCCAGCGCAGCGGCATCGAACGATCCTATTTTTATCATCTTCTCAGCGGGTTCAAAACCCCGGGGAGAAATATCGTCCTTCGGATCTGCCTCTGCATGGAAGCGACCCTCACGGAGACCAGCCAGCTTTTAAGACTTGCCGGCCACGGCAGTCTTTACCCAAAAGTACGCCGTGATGCAGCGATCATCTTTGCCATCGAGAAAAAATACACCATGCAGCAGGCTAACGAACTGCTGCTCAGTCTTCAGGAAACGCCGCTCTACCGGGAATCCAACGACTGAATCCGGAGGAACTGCCTATGAAAGATCTCATCCTGCCTGACCCTCTCGCAGAACATTACGAGCTCGTTTCCTGTCTGAAATATTCGGAGCAGGCTTCTACCTGTCTCATCGCTGTCAGAAGCAGCGGAAAGACCGTCCTCCTCAAGACTGCCAGCGATCCTCTTCTGTCCAAATCCCTTCTCCAGGAAAAAATGGTCCTGGAGATGATTCATCAGACCGATTCGCCCTTTGCAGCCTCTTTTCCCCGGCCCATTCTCCTGGAGTGGTATGGGGAAACCTGTTTTTATATCCGTTCTTATATAGAAGGAAAAAGTCTGGAGGAACTCTGTGAGTCGAACTATGAACGCCCGGGCTTCGCCGAACCGACGGCCCTGGAGTATTTGATCGAACTGACAGAGATTCTTCATTTTATGCATACTCTGACCCCGTCCCTGCTTCATCGGGACATCAAACCCCAGAACGTCATCGTGGACAGCTTTGGAAAATGCCATTTCATCGACCTTGGCATCTCCCGCTTCCTCAATTCCTCAAAGACAAGCGATACGCTGGTCATGGGAACCCGGCTTACCGCTCCGCCGGAGCAGTTCGGCTACCAGCAGACGGACCTTCGAAGCGACATTTATTCCCTGGGAATCCTGCTTCTCTACTGCATCACCGGAGAGTACAAACCGGAAAATGCGGTTCTTATGGAGCTCAGCGAGCCGGTCCGCCAGATCGTCACCAAAGCCACGATGTTCGACCCCGACAAACGATATCAGACCACGGAGGAACTGCTTCCGGACCTTCTGAAAGCCCGGTACCCTTCTGTCTTTTCTTCCCAACCTATTCCAATTGCAGTTCCCCCTTTTCGAAAACACAGCCGTTCCCGCCTGCCCTATTTCCTTCTCTTTCTTTTCACGGCAGGCGCCGGACTGGCGGCCGGCTGGAGACTCTCCGGGAAAATTTCCCTTCCGGAGACGATTTTCCAGAAGGAAGACAGCTATACCTTCACGGAACCTCTCATCGAAGAGTCCGTACGCTCCATGCTCAACAAACCGGAAGGGCTTCTCACGCTTTCCGATCTCGAAAAAGTGACGGAGCTTCACATTTTCGGCCTTCAGATTTTTTCCTCTGACAGCGAATTTCAGTCCCTCGGAAATTCCATCTGGTTTTACGATGAAGCCACGCGGAACGCAGAACTCTACAAACAGTGCGGAACCATCTCTTCTCTGGAAGATATCACCCATATGCCAAACCTCACCGTCTTAAGCCTCTACAACCAGCAGATCTCTGATATTTCTCCCCTGAAGGACACAACGATAAAAGAACTGGGCCTGGGCTACAATCCGCTGACGGATCTTACCCCCTTAAGTGGAAATTCTCATATTGAGAGCCTGAACCTTTCCACGCTGGAAATCGAGGACCTTTCCTCTCTCGCTCCCCTTCCGGCCCTTAAGAATCTGGACCTTGGCGAGACGAAGGTTTCCACCATCAAGCCCCTCCTTTCGGATTCGCTGGAAAAGCTGAATCTTTTCGGCACGAAGCTTAACGATTACACCGAGCTTCGCTTCCTTAAGAATCTGACTTCCCTGACCCTGGATTCCATGACCCAGTCCACGGCCGAGGCCTTAAGCGGAATGAACCTTACCGAGCTGGAATTTCATTATTCCCATGATTTTCCCCTCTCCTCCCTCAATGGCTTTTCCAAACTTACGACTCTCTTTTTCCGGGGAGACAATACCTCCAGCCTCGTGATCGGCTCCGTGGATCTTCCTGCCCTTACGGATCTTACCCTCATCAGCTGGCAGATTGAGGACTTCTCGGGGCTTGAGCGCCTTTCCGGTCTTAAGACCCTTCATATCTACGGGGCAGACTGTCTCTCCTATGAGGGGCTCGACAGGCTTCCTTCCCTTAAGAGCATCAACTGCACGGAAGAGCAGAAAAACGCCATCATGGAGGCCTATCCGGACAACGATTTTATCTTTCTTGTGTAACCTGGAAAATCTGTATGGCGGGACAAAAAATAGCCTGCTTCCGTGCGGATTTTGTCTCTTGAAAAATCGGTGATTTCACCTATACTGGAAGTACAAAGACTATCTAAGGAGGAGTTACACGATATGGACATGAGAAAATGGTTCAAAGAAGCACAGTACGGAATGATGGTACACTGGGGACTCTATTCCCTGCTGGCCGGCGAGTACAAGGACCGTTACAGCGGTGTTTACGCAGAATGGATTCAGGCTCATCTAGCTATCCCCAACGCCGAGTACGGAAAACTGACCAAAGCATTTAACCCGGTATTCTTCAACGCAGAAGAATGGGTAAAACTGGCAAAAGACTGCGGAATGAAATATTTCGTTGTGACCAGCAAGCATCACGACGGTTTCGCTATGTTCCATTCCAAAGTAGACAAATACAATGTGGTGGACGCCACTCCCTTCGGCCGCGACGTCGTTGCCGAGATCGGCGAGGCCTGCTACAAACACGGCCTGAAAATGGGTCTTTACTACTCTCAGGATCTGGACTGGCATGAGCCCAACGGCGGCGGCTACCTGTCCAACCATATCCCGAGCCAGGGCGTGACCTGGGAGAACAGCTGGGATTTCCCGGACACCGCACACAAGAACTTCGATCTCTGCTTTGAGAACAAGATTTACCCGCAGGTGGAGGAACTTCTCCGCAACTACGGCGATCTCTGCCTGATCTGGTTCGATATGCCCATGACCCTGAAAGAGAATCAGAGCCGCGCGCTCTTCGACGCCATCAAGAAATATCAGCCAGACTGCCTCATCAACTCCCGTCTGGGCAACGGTGCTTACGATTATGTATCTCTGGGCGACAATGAGATCCCGGATTCCATGCCGGAAAATGTAGAGTTTGACCCGTCCCTGATGAACGGCATCGACGGCTTCAAGCCCTCTCCCTACGGCCTCTACGAGACCGCTGCTACGATGAACGATTCCTGGGGCTTCTGTGCCCGCGACCAGCACTGGAAAGATGCCGCTGTGATCGCTGCCAACAAGAAGAAACTGAACAGCATGGGAATCAACTACCTCTTAAACGTAGGTCCCGACGGCCTGGGCCGCATCCCGCTGGCCAGCCAGAAGATCCTTCGTGAGGTTGCCAAAACTCTGTAAAAACGGCAAAAAAGCCTCCGCGGAAACATGTTTTTACGCATGTCCGCGGAGGCTTTTCTTTTTTCAGATCAGTCGAAACCGTTCTCGCTGATCACGCCGCTGTACCAGCCGGCGCTCTTTTTCGGGATACGCTCTCCCGTCTCATAGTTCGTGTAGCAAAGGCCATAGCGCGGTGAGAAACCGGCGGACCACTCAAAATTGTCCAGAAGAGACCACATATAATAGCCTCTCACATCAATGCCGTCTTCCAGGGCGCCATAAAGCGCAATCAGAACCTGTCTTACATAATCGATTCTTTCCTGATCGTTGAGAACCTCCTCCATCGGGCCGTCCTCCTGGGGAAGACCGTTCTCTGTGATGTAAATCGGAATATCCACATGATATTTTTCCACCACCATATGCAACACATCGCGGAGCGCTTCCGGATGCTGCTCCGGACGATCCTGATAGTTTCCACCTGCCTTCAGTATCTCCTCTCTCTTTCGGATCTCCTCCATATTGTCATAGAGTCCGTTGTAGAAATTTAGTCCGTAGAAATCCAGCTTCTGGTGCATCACATCAAAATCGCCCTCTTCCATCCTGGGAACCAGATCATTTTTTTCAAGGTAGGCATTCAGCTCATCAGAATAGCCTCCCAGAAACAGGGGATGAAGGAACATGCCGTAGCCTGCGATCTCGTTGTTGAAAATGGCTCTCTCCTCGTCCTCTTTGTTTCCCGGGCGGGCCGGATAATGTTTCCAGATATCCACCACAATACCTATCTTCGCATGGGCAAAGGAATAGGTACGGAAAAGTTTCACCGCCTCTCCATGGCAGAGCAGGAGATTATGCAGAGACTGGCGGGCATATTTTTCATTCTTCAGACCCGGGGCAAAAAAGCCATAAGCAGTTCCCACATAAACGGCAATCGGCTCGTTGAAAGTCGCCCAGAGATCCACATCATCACCGAAGTTATCCAGCAGAACCTTCGCATAATTTGTAAACCACTTCACGCACTCACGGTTGCCAAAGCCGCCCTGAATCTGCAGAGCATAGGGAAGATCCCAGTGGTACATCGTCGCATTCGGCACAATTCCGTTTGCCTTCAAGGCAGCGATCAGCTTCTTATAATACTCGATTCCTGCCGGATTGACTTCTCCTGTTCCATCCGGAATGATACGGGACCAGGAAAAAGAAAAACGGTAGGTTTTAAGCCCTATTTTCTTCATCATCTCAATATCTTTCTCGTAGAGATGATAAGAATTGCAGGAAACATCCGGCACATCATTGTTCTTGATTCTGCCGGGAAGATGAGCAAATGCATCCCAGATCGAAGGGCCTCTGCCGTCTTCATAGGCTCCACCTTCAATCTGTGCAGCCGCCGTCGCTGCGCCCCAGAGAAATGTTTTTGGAAATTCGTATTTCATCGCTTGGTATTCCTCCTACATTAGATAGTTGTAAACTGACTTTCTGTCCATTCACCGACCCTGCTTCGTACCCGCCAGTAATAGGTTTTTCCTGCCTGCAGTGGAACCCCGTCATAGATGCAGTAACAGTTTCTCGTATCGAGATACATCACTGCACTCTGAAACTTCGGGTTCGACGACATCTGAACGGTAAACTGCCGTTCCGTCTCACATTCCCAGGAAAAAACGGGGGAAACCGTTGAAATTCCGCACTGATATTCCTTCCAGTCTGCCCAGCCTCCGGAATGGTCGATTTCACACACGCCGATGCAAGGACCATCGACGGCATCCAGACGGATTTCAAGCTGCGTAATGGATTCAAAGCTGGCCGCCTCGCAGACAAAGGAAACTTCCTTTCCCGTAAAAGAGAGTGAACGGTAAAATAATAGTACCAGCGGCCATTTTTTTCTGCCACGTCGATGGCCGGCAAGTCAGTCATAGACACCCATGGAATTGCCGTACTGGCATCAAAAGCAACTCCATGATCAGTCCAGTGTACCAAATCCTCGGAAGAAAAGCAATGCTGACAGGGCGACATTCCACCCCCGTCAATCCGGTCGTTTGAACAGTATAAATAGACCCTGTTCGGATCCTGCGGCCACACATGAGCCTCCACATCCGGTGTCGCATACGCAAGTGGTAAAATTGGATTCATCTTTTTTCGCCTCCTATACATAATAATAGTTTCCTATTGGCATCAGCCCTTTACAGAACCCAGCGTCAGTCCTTTTGCCAGATATTTCTGGAAGAACGGGAATGCAAGAAGCATCGGCGCGATCGCGATCACGCAGGTCGCCATTCGGGCTGCAATCGTCGGGAAGCTTCCTCCCTCGCTGGCCAAGTAAAAGGAATTTTGCAGTACAAACTGAATATTTGAGATGATCTTGTACAGCAGAAGCTGCAGCGGAACCAGATCCATGTTATCGATGTAAAGCATGGCCTGATACCAGTCATTCCAGTAGCTGAACAGGATCAGCAGACCAACAGTCGCAAGGCCCGGCTTCGCCAGCGGAAGAACTACCTTAAAGTAGGTCTGATACTCCGTCGCTCCGTCGATAAAGCTGGCCTCCAGAAGCTCCGTCGGAATACTGGAGAGAAAGCTTTTCATCAGGAAAATATTCCAGGGCGATACCAGCATCGTGAGAATCAGAACCCACAGGGTATTTCCCAGATGAAGGACCTGGGTGACAACGATATATGTCGGAATCAGTCCTCCGTGGAACAGCATCGCGAACATCACAAAACGAGTAATGTGCTTTCCAAGCTTGAAATCCTTTCGTGACATCGCATAGGCGATTCCTGTGGTAAACATCAGACCGGCCACGGTTCCAATCACAGTCACGATGATCGATATTTTATAAGAGTTCAAAATCTGCGCCGGATTTTTGATGATATATGTATATGCATCAAACGTGATTTCCTTCGGGATCAGCCGATATCCTACCTCGCTCAGGCTCGTTTCCGGTGTGACAGAGAGCGAAAAAATGAAGAGTACTGGAATGATCCAAAGGACAGAAATCAGGGTCAGTATCCCGTAGAGGGCCACCTGAGAAACTTTAATTCTTTTCTTCATATTCTTCCTCCTAGAAAATTGCGCCTTCTTCATCAATTTTTTTCGCTACCGCATTGGAAGCCAGCACCAGAATGAAGCCCATCAGAGACTGGAACAGGCCGACGGCAGCTCCCATACCGGGATCGTTGACGGTTTTCAGGGCACGGAAGATGTAGGTATCTATGACATCCGTAACCGAATAGAGCATACCATTGTCTTTGGTAAGGAAATAATACATACCGAAATCGGAATAGAAAATATTACCGATCTGAATTAGACACAGCATAATAATCAGCGGCCGCAGCATATAGAGCGTAATGTAGCGGATCTTCTGCCAGGTACTCGCCCCATCGATCTCCGCCGCTTCATACAGGGAAGGATCGACACTCAGAAGCCTTGTGTAATAGAGAATCGAATAATAGCCCGCGGATTTCCAGATATAGCAGATGACAATAATCAGATACCACCATTTCGGCAGGTAATAAAAATTGATATTTTTAAGTCCCAGAAAATTGAGAAACTGATTGACGACTCCGTACCTGGCATCGATAAAAGCTTCCAGCGCATAGCTGGCCACAACCCAGGAAATCAAATAGGGCAGAAACAGAACGGTCTGTGTTACCCGGAGCATTCTTCTGCCCACATAGTACAGCATAATCGCAACGGACACAGAAACAATCAGAGTAAATACGATAAAAAGCGCATTCATGACCAGTGTATTGCGCGTCACACGAAGCGCATCATTGGATTTGAAGAAAAATTCAAAGTTTTTTAAGCCTACCCAGTCGCTGGCCCAGATTCCTTTTGAGTAATCGACGTTCTTAAAAGCAATGACAAGACCGAACAAAGGCAGATAACCAAAGAGAAAAATAAGAATGATTCCCGGCAGGGCCAGGAACAGAAGTGGTAATTTTTGTTTTTTCATGGACACCCCTCCTAATAACAATGGAGTGTGCGCTCATACGCACACTCCAGAGTCATTGTCTTTATTTACCTAAGAAAGCATCAACCTGCCGCTGCATTTCCTCAATAATCTTTGCAGAGCCCGCCTGCTCCAGACGGTTCAGCATATCGGGAATCACGGTTTCCGGATCCACAGCACCGCAGAGAAGCGGATACTTGTACTCTTCATAAATGGCAGAGCAGTTAGCCACTTCACTCTTTACATTTGAGGAGTCAAAGATAAATCCGAATAATTCGGAAGGAGTTGCATCCTCACAGAAAGCTTTCGTCTGCTCCCAGACATCTGCCGGATAAGCGCCAGCTTCCACCCAGGTGATGAACTGGTTGGCAATCGTAAAGGAAGCAAGAGGAGCTGCATAGTTGGAATCACGGATGATCTCGATCTCCGTATCGGAAACCTTGTTATAGTTTACGCCTTCCAGTCCATAAAGAAGGGTATTTACAAACCAGGGGTCAGAGTAAGCCAGATTGTAAAGCTGAACGGCTTTTTCCGGATATCTGGAATTTACGCCTACAGCGGTAAGCGACTGGGTCACACCGGAGGTAACTGCATACTTGTTGCTTGTGATGATGGGAACCGGTGTCTCCTCCCAGCCACAATCGCTAACTGCCATACTGGCTACATTAGGTGCTGTAAATCCCGCCTGATAGGTCACATGATCCGGTGATTTACGATCAATCGTATGCTGGTCTGTCATGGTTACATAGCTGGCCCAATCCGGCTGTACATATCCTTTCTGCTGCCACTCATACATTCTCTTACAGTAGTCCATAAATTCATCTGACTGGAACTGATCGATAACCTTACTCTCATCAGAGAAACGAACGACACCAGGAACCTCAAAACCGCCAAGGAAATTAAATCCGTATGTTTCATCTACATGTGTCCAGAAAATGTCAGTACCATCTGCTGGAATTATGCCTGGATGCTTTTCAACAATCTGGCTGTAAATGTTATCCAGATCATCCAGGGTATAGGTATTGACTCCATTCTCATAGGAGCTTCCCTCAATGCCGAGTTCTTCTGCGATATCCGCCCGCAGGAAAATACCATCATTTTTCGCATAAGTCTGTAAAGCCGGCATTGCATAAATATTTCCGTTTATCGTGGTCGCTTTCCACATATACTCAGGAATATCTGCCATAGCATCCGGTGCGTTTTCTTCCAGGAGATCATTTAACGGAAGATAGGCATTACTTCCTGCATTAGTAGCAAAGTTATTCAGCCAGTCACAGGTAAACATCAGATCGTAAGGCTCGCCTGCACTGATTACTGTGGAACATTTCTGTGCATATTCGGAAAATGCAAACAATTTCACATCCAGATGACAGCCGATCTTTTCTTCCAGATATTTGTTTACCTCTTCCATCACCGCATTATATCCATCACTGGTCATATTGGTCGGATTACCAGGAAGATACCAGGTCAGGGTTGGAATTTCCCCGGAGTCTCCATCGGAGGCAAAACCAGTCAGGACGCTGGTGGATAACACGGCGCTCATCAGAGCAAGACTTAAGAAACGTTTTCTGTTTTTCATATGAAACCCTCCCTTGTGTTGATTTGTTTGTGCTTCTATTATATGGTAATTATGCATAGCAAAATAGCAATAATTGTGATACAAAACAGCACTTTTGTTACTTCTATGGGAAGGTTTTTCTATTTTCTTGTTTTATTTCACAAAGCATACTTCTCCCAGTCACGAATTTTGATCTCTACGCGGGACCACTCTCCATTCCAGTCGATCTTTAGACTGGCATCCTCTCCGTAGTACATGAGAAGCCGCTGATAAATATTCCGGAGTCCCACATGATTATCACTCTCCGGATTATCCGGCACCTCAAAAGTATGGTTTTGATCAAAGGTTCCGCGGAACTCCTCTGGAAAACCTTTGCCGCTATCCTCGACAGAAAGCACAGCCGCCCCGTCCTCTGTCCGGGCAGACAAGGTCAGATGAAAGAGCTGACTTCGATTGACAAAGCCGTACTTGATGCTGTTCTCAACCAGGGGCTGAAGCAGCATCGGAGGGATCTTAAGTTTTCCCAGCGTCTCATCGAAGGAAAGCTGAATATCCAGTTTCTCCGGGAAGCGAAGCTTCATGATTTCCAGATAATTGCAGATAAAATCAATTTCTTTTTTCAGCGAAATCAGTTTCCGGTCCAGATTGCACATAAAGCGATAATAGGATGAGAGCAGAATCAGAGCTTTTTTTGCCACATCATTCCGGTTGATCGCAATCAGGTTATAAATCAGATTCAGGGTGTTAGAAAAAAAGTGAGGATCAATCTGCGAATGCAGATTCTGGATCACGAGCTTCTGATTTTCCAGTTTTTCCTCATAAATCAGAATACGGTCATTCCAGATCTGAGAAACCATATCGTTAAAAGTATCGATTGCAAAAGCCATTTCTCCCTCAATCCGCCCGGAGGGAACCAATTTCTCCGGCTTCTCGTCTCCGTCAAAATTCTGCATGCCTTTAATCAAAAGATCCAGCGGCATCAAGAGTCTCCGGCGAATCGTATAAAATGCCAGGGTCCACCCGACAACAAATAAGACCAGAAGAGAAACGGTCAGAAACAGAACCGAATAAATATTTTTTCTCCAAAGTTCTCTGATATTTACAAGAAAATGAAAGGTCATATCAATGTTTCGGAAAGATTTTTCCAGGGTATGACTCCGACTAAAAATAAATTTTGAGGCTGAGAACTGTTCCGTTCCGCAAAGAACCTTTTCACCGGTGCAAATATTCCAGTCCATATGATTTCCCAGGGCAATCTCCCTGATCTCTTCTGAAATTTTATTAAGATCAACGAAGACCATGATATAGACGGAATTATTGACAATATACTGTCGGAACAGGGCATACTTTCCTTCTTCCCCGATCACAGTCCAGCCTTCACTCTCCCAGCCGCCCTCATTCCAAAAGTCATAAACCAGCGGTTCAAAGTGATCGCAGTCGTCCGGAATCATCATAAGACTTTCATTTCGCTTATCATAAACATAGACAGCATCCAGTGTACTGTAACCCGGACGGTTTCGATGAATATCATAGCGCACCTGATATTTTGTCAGGGTATATCGATCTGTCTTTTCATCCTGAATAGCCATCATATTCACATCAAAATCACCGGAAAAGTTTCTCATCCAACTGTCGATATCCTCCAGCGAGGTTTCCAGCTGTTCCACATAGAGATCCAGCATGTCCTGATAAGGGCTTAAAATTTTGCTTTGGGTAGACTGGAGCGTATCATAGAGAAAATAGGAGACCGTAACCACATAAACCATCAAAAAGGCCAGGAGAATGATCAGCATTTTAAAGCGAATCGTCCGGCAGAAATTTCTGATCCTCTGCTTCATAATGTCACCTCTTTTTTCCGGGAGTTATGCGTCTGTTTTCGATATTCGTAGGGCGTAACACCCACCATTCCCCGAAAGGTCTTTATGAAATAAGAGTCGTTATTATAGCCCAAGCGCTGTGCAATGGATGTGACTTTTTCACTGGTAGAAGTCAGAAGATCTTTTGCCCGTTCCATCCGCAGCCGAAGGATATAATCCGAAAGCTTTTCTCCCGTCTCTTTATGGAACAGTCTGGACAAATAAGCCGCATTCAAAAACACCTGGCCGGCAATCGTCTCGCGGTTTAAGTCTCCTTCCAGGTTCTGGCTGATATACTCTTTGACGCGGTAAATCAGACCGTCCTGCAGCTGCTCTGGTATCAGCTCCGGCTGATCCTGATAGGAATCCAGAAGCTTTTTTAACTCGCCCTGGGACAGCTTCGCGCAGATTTTTTCATATTCCTGTACTTGGGACTCCCGCTTTTCGTCCTCCTGCCAGGCTTTCAGCGCAGCTGCCACAGTATCCTTTAAAATATCGTGATCCACCGGCTTCATCAGATATTCCGTAGCTCCCAGCGTGATGGATTCCTTCGCATAATCAAACCGGGCATGAGCAGTCAGAAAAATCAGCTTTGCAAAATACCCTTCCGTCCGCATCCATTTCAGAAAATCGAGTCCGCTCTCCTCCGCCATCTCAATATCACAGACTATTACCTGTATATCATGCTGCCGTATGATGTTCTTCGCTTCCTCCGAACTGTACGCCCCATAAACAGCCATGATTCCGATGCTCTTCCAGTCGATGGCTTCCATCACGCCCTCCACTGCATACTGCTCATCATCCACTACCAAAAGACTGTACATAACCCTTCCCTCCTCAAAACAAAAAACACCTTCTAATGGTGTATTTTAGCACATCGTTTGAGGAAAAGAAATACTGGCGTTCGTTCCCAGCAAGTTCAAATCTTGTCGTACCGACAAAAATGGGACCGTTCATAAGAACGATCCCATTTTTAGTCGATGCGACAAGATTTGAACTTGCGACCTCTGCGTCCCGAACGCAGCGCTCTACCAAGCTGAGCCACGCATCGATTCCTTATAGCACTTAATCTGGAAAACACGTTTTCCAGATCAGTGAAGGTTTTATGTACCTTCAAAACCACACACAGAAATGTTTTTGTTTCTTTCCATCCGATTTTCTTCTACCCAGACTGCCTTTTTTGGAAGTTCTGTTCGCTACGCTCGCAGAACAACCAACGCACTAGACTCTGTCTTCGTCTTCGACTTGCCAATCGTCAAGTGCTTTTGGCTTGGTTAAGCCTTCGACCTATTAGTATCAGTCAGCTCCATGCATTACTGCACTTCCACCTCTGACCTATCTACCTCG
>NZ_JAJEPR010000023.1:0-52643 GCF_020686945.1 Fusicatenibacter faecihominis
TTGCGGGAGCTGCTTTGCAGCGGAGCAATTCGTAGGCATCAGTTGGGGGCAAAAGACCTTTTGACCCCAACATCATATCATATATGGAAAAGATGTGAAAACGGAAGAAATCTCGATAACTGTTATATTATATGGATGAGTGATTCTAAAGAAATGTAGTAGGGACACTGGCATATTTTGGCAAGTGTCCTTTTTATATGCCAAAATGGGGACGAAAACTGGCAGGGACAGGTTTTCTGTATACAGATAAAAGCAGAATGAAGAAGGTATAAGACGGAGAGAGGATTTTTATAAAATGAAAAATTATGAGGACAAAATATATTCCTTAGGTGAAACTGTAACGGGGCAGACACAGGCCATGTCACAGGCCGTACAGAAAACACTGGAAAATAATGGCGGGGTAGGTATAATGACAGGATATTATGACCAAAACCTGTCTATTTTGTCTGTGAGTAATCTGCTGTTACATAGTACAGGATATACATTCGATACTTTCATGGAACAGACAAAAGGCTCATTGAGAAACTTCTTTTATGACGAGGAAGATAGACTGGAGCGAGACCGTTTTTTGCAGCTTCACGGAACAGGGGAAGCACAGATCCTTGCAGCAGACGGTACAGTGAATAATGTACGGCTTTGTAAAGAGGATGCGACAGATGAGGCGGGCAGACAGATCTGGGTTATGTCCGTACAGGTCAACTGGGATCATGTAAATTTGGCACTGCTCAATGAGGCTATCTGTTCCGGCTTCTGGTATTTTGACTGTGACGAAAACAGTGAGATTGTGAATGCAAACTGGAGTCATGAATTTCGAAAAATGCTTGGCTATCATGACACTCTGGACTTTCCGAATAAACTGGAAGCCTGGTCTGACCTTCTGCATCCACAGGATAAAGAAAGAGTAATGGTGCAGCTTCAGGCGGCAATTAAGGATAAGACGAACCAGATAAAATACCAGGTAGAGTATCGTATGAGAATGAAGGATAATCAATACCAGTGGTTTCGGGCATCGGCAGAAGTGGTACGCCGGCTGGATGGTTCTGCCAGCAGGATTGCCGGGATTTTTATTAATGTTGATGCGGAGAAAAAAGAAGCCATGCAGGCACAAAAATCTGCTGCTTTCCACCGGGCTTTTACGAAAACAGATCTGTGTGAGTATTATGTGAATCTGGAAGCGAATACTTTTGATACCTTTAAGGTTGAACCGTCTTTGATGACAGTTTTTGAACAGAGTCGCACATGGGATGAACTGATCCGTCATTTTGTGGATTCCTATGTTGTGGAGACAGATAAGAAGGCGGTATCCTCTTTTTACGACCGTGGTTATATTGCAGAAAAACTGAAAGGTCTGGAAACCGAATTATCTTTGGAGTGCCGGATCACTCTGAATGGAGAAGAACGATGGGTCCGTAATGTGGTCATACGTGGCGAAATAGAGGATTCAGAATATGCCATGATCTTTCTGCGTGATATCACAGAGGCAAAGGTAGAGAGCGCACGGCATCTGCAGATGGCAGCGGATAATGCTTCCATGGAGCAGCTGATTCAGAGTATTGTGCGTCTGGTTGACCGCTTTGTTGTCTGTGATCTGGAAAATGACAGATATGAATTCTACAATCTGAATGGACAGATGATATATAAACCTCTGGGATTTTATCATGATTTTCAGATGCAGGTTCTTGAAAAATATAAGACACTGGAACCATTGGAAGCTATAGATATCCTGATAGCCCCGGATAATATTCGGAAAAAACTGAAAAGTGAAAATGATATTTATAAGTTTGAGTATTGCAGCCTGGATGAAAAGACTTATAAAATCGCTTCTTATATTCCCTTGGAATGGAAGAATGGAAAGCTGGAAAAGGTATTGCTGGCATCCATGGATGTGACACAGGAGAAGAAAGCAGAGATTGAATCCCGTCAGGCACTGAAAGAGGCTTACCGGTCCGCAGAAAATGCAAATCGTGCGAAAACAGAATTCCTTTCCAATATGTCCCATGATATCCGGACACCGATGAATGCCATTGTGGGTCTGACGGCAATCGCAGGAGCAAATGTTGAGAGCCAGGACAGAGTCATTGAATGCCTCAGCAAGATCACAGAATCAAGCCGCCATCTGCTGGGGCTGATCAATGAAGTATTGGATATGGCACGTATTGAAAGTGGAAAAATGACACTGGCACAGGAAGATTTCAATCTGTCAGAGCTGGTAGATAATCTTATTACACTTACGAAACCGGTGCTTGATGAACATAAACATAATTTTGATATACACATCAATCATATTGAACATGAGGCTGTCTGTGGTGACAGCTTGAGGATTCAGCAGGTATTTGTGAATCTGATGAGTAATGCGATCAAGTATACACCGGATGGCGGGAATATTACTTTTTCCATAGAGGAAAAGCCCAATGGATTTTCGGAACTTGGATGCTATGAGTTTACAATTGAGGATAATGGAATCGGTATGTCACCGGAATTCCAGAAAATCATGTTTGATCCTTTCAGCCGTGCAGATGACCACCGGACAACCAGAGTCCAGGGAACTGGTCTGGGAATGGCGATCAGCAGAAATATTGTGAATCTGATGAATGGCAATATTAAAGTGGACAGCACCTTACACAAGGGGACCAGAATCACGGTAACGATTTATCTGGAACTTCAGGAAAAAGAAAAAGAACAGGACAAAAATCTGATGAATCTGCCGGTTCTGGTTGTGGATGATGACAGGACATGCTGTGAAAGTACAGTTGGCACACTGAAAGAGATCGGCATTACAGGTGAATGGGTTCTTTCTGGCAGGGAAGCTGTTGAGCGTTGCTATGCACGTCATGAGTTGAGCAGTGATTACTTTGCTGTGATCCTGGACTGGAAGATGCCGGAAATGGATGGCATAGAAACTGCCAGGCAGATCCGGAAACGGATAGGGAAAGAGATCACCATCATTGTACTGACATCCTATGAATTCAGCGAGATCGAAGAAGAAGCAAAGGCTGCAGGCATAGATGCTTTTATTGCAAAACCGCTGTTCCGTTCCCGGCTGACGGCTACGCTGCGGCAGTTTACTTCAGGCAGAAAAGAAAAAACAGCAAGGAATTATCTGGAGAAACTGTCAGAAGCAGATTACACAGGAAAGAGGATTCTGCTGGTCGAGGATAATGAGTTAAACAGAGAGATTGCTGTTGAAATTCTGCAGATGACAGGGGCGGAAGTGGAAACAGCAGAAAATGGCAAAATCGCAGTCGAAAAGGTGGAAGCTTCTTCGAAAGGCTGGTATGATCTTATTTTTATGGATATCCAAATGCCTGTTATGAATGGTTATGAGGCAACCGCAGCGATCAGAAGTCTCCCTGGCAAGCGGGGAAAACTGCCGATTGTTGCCATGACTGCCAATGCTTTTGCAGAAGATGTGCAGCTGGCAAAAAATACAGGCATGAATGGACACATCGCAAAACCACTGGATATGAATAAGCTGAATGATGTTTTGGAAAGCTGGCTATAATGGATTCACGGGTGCATGGGAAAAGCAGGCGGGAAATATAAAGAGAGGATTTTGTTATGGCAGAAATGAAATATATATTTCTGGAGCAGCAGTCTGTGGTTGCTTTGACTTTTATAGCCGTGCTGATCGTTCTGCTTCTTATCCTGACTGTAATGGTACATATGAGGAACAGAAAACTGAAAAGTATGCTGGAAGAACAGATGGCGGAAAGACGGCTTTTGGACAAGATATGTGCAGATTTTACGGCTGTCTATTATGTTGAATTAAATACCGGTTCCTTTGAAATCCTCCATATAAACGACGGAACCAACGCAAAAAAAATGAATCTGAAACAGTGTGATAATTTCAATTATTCTGCTGACCAATATGCGGTTCAGTATCTGTATGAGAAAGAAAGACAGGAATTTAAGGACTGGATTTCGACAGGGCATCTGAAGGAACAGCTTTCCCGGAAGGAGCGCATTGCCTACCATTACAGAAGCAAACCGAATCCGAACCAGCATGAATTTTTTGAGGCACAGGCAGTCAAAATATACCAGGACGAGAAACATTTTTTCGCACTGGTGGGTTTCCGGCATATTGATGATATCATGGAAAAGGAAACTACAATCCAGAATCAGTTAAAGCAGGCACTGGACGAGACACGGCTGAGTAATGAAATAATTTCGGCAATTGCCAAGAGTTACTGTTCTATCTACAGGATTGATGTGCAGAAAGATTTTTTTGAAGAGGTATCAAATGACAGTGAAATACACAAACTGACAGGAAACAGAGGATGTGCAACGGAGAAACTGTATCAGCTTTGTGATACCATGGTTGCACCGAAATATCGTCCGCTGATACGTCCATTTCTGGATGTTTCTACACTTTCAGCCAGATTGAAGACGGAAGAATGTATTTCTACAGAATACAGGATGTGTGATGGCAGCTGGCACAGGATGCTTTTTATCGTAAAAAAACGGGATCAGTCTGGAAATGTTACCCATGTTTTATGTACGGTCCGTGGTATCAGCGATTCCAAGAGACGCGAAGAGGATCTTAACTTTGCAGCGGAAGCAGCAAAGCGAGAAGCCGAAATGAAAACAAGGTTTCTGGCAACTATGAGTCATGATATCCGTACACCACTGAACGGCATTATCGGTATGGTAAATATGGGAAATCAGTACGCAGATGATCTCCAGATGCAGCAGAAGATCAGAGAGAAGGAAATGGAAGCCCTGAAATATCTGGTATCTCTGGTAAATGATGTGCTGGATATGAATAAACTACAGAGCGGAGATTTGAAGGATCAGCAGCTTTTGTTTGATCTGACAATGGTACTGCGGGAACTGAACCAGATTTATGATGAGCGGGCTGCAAAGAAAGGCATCCGGTATGAGGTTGACTGGAAAAATGGTACATACAGCCACATCGCTCTGATTGGAAATCCGGTATATCTTGGCAGAATCCTGTCGAATATTATGGACAATGCCATAAAATTCAGTCAGTCGGGCAGTGTGATCACGGTCTGGGTTAAGGAAGAAACTCTGGATGATGGCAAAGTATTTTTCACTTTCTATTGCAAAGACCAGGGTGTGGGTATGAGTGAAGATTTTATTGCACATGCTTTTGATATGTTCTCTCAGGAAAACAAGACAAGCAGATCCCGGTATGAAGGCACCGGACTGGGGCTTGCGATTACGAAACAGCTTGTGGACAGGATGGGTGGAACTATTGAACTGAAGAGCAAAGTTGGTGTTGGTACTACAGTTATTGTAAAAATACCGTTCAAAATTGGCACACAGGATAAAAACAGTAATTTATCAGACAAGCCAGTAAGCCTTGATGATTATTCGGTGGCAGGCATGCGGGCATTGGTTGTGGAAGACAATGAACTGAACATGGAAATTTCCAGATGCATACTGGAAGACAGCGGTATGGAGGTTACATGTGCAGCGGACGGGAAAGAAGCAGTTGAAATCTTCGGGAAATCTGCACCGGATTATTTCGGGGTAATTTATATGGATGTTATGATGCCGCGGATGAATGGACTGGATGCGGCAAGAACAATCAGGGAAATGAAAAGAAGGGATGCCATGAGGATTCCGATCATTGCAATGTCCGCTAACGCCTTTGCAGAAGATATTATCAACAGCCGGCTGGCAGGAATGAATGTCCATCTTGCAAAGCCGCTGGATGCGGAAAAAATGATCGTTGCCTTAAAACAATGCATGGCAGATAATAGCGATATAAAACTGCACGAAGATTTATAGGAATAAAAAGACAGAGCATATAAAGTTGTTATATGCTCTGGATGTGGGAAAGGCTTATAACAAGCCGGCGAAAAATAAGAATCATGTACTAATATGTCCGATGAAAATCAGAGAATGTGACAGATGAACAGCTCATGGAAGTTGCATATCCAGGAGAGGCTTTCCCGTTCGGATCACTATTCTTTCCGTTATCAGAGCAATTCTGGCTTTCTCTCACATTGACGAGTTCATCGAGGCGGAAAAGCAGCGTCAGGAAGATATCGAGCTGAGCCTCAAGGCCGGACTGAACGCTTATCTGGTCAATTTTCTTCGGGATAAACGAAGTTATAGAGGGAGCGAACGCGATTTCCAATGTAGGTTCCAAGTTTGCTGTAAAAACGGTAACTGCCGTGAAGGCCATCCACAGGCTGCATGATTCTGGTGTTGAAGGCGCTGACGCCAAGCTCCTGATTTACATCCAGCAGGGGAAGATGGTATCTCGCTGCAATCTTCGGGATGACAGCGTTGGCGTCGGCGACACAATTTGCGTGGCGGAGACGGCGGCTGGGATCTACATAGGGGCAGGTGCATAAGAAAATGGGCATGTCCGGTTTTTGGTCCATCAGATATTCGATGATGGAGCAGTAGCGGCCCGTGCCAGTATCGGCATAGTTTTCATAGGAGGATGCGGCGGTGTCCTCTTCGATGGTATCTGTGATGCCGCCGTTGGTGCCCAGCATGATGACAGCGGCATCTGCCGTGGAGAGATCCAGGGTTTTCAGAGTGTATTTCCAGTAATCCAGGGAGGTGAAGCCACATTTTCCGGCGTTGATAGCCGTGACTCCTAAATATTTTTCCAGAAAATAAGGATAGCCCTCCGGATGAACGTTGGCGGTTCCCTCGGGTTCGGAGCCGTAGTCGCCCTCTGTCAGACTGTCGCCGATGCAGAGGATGGTTTTGAGAGAATCAGTCATGTTTTTTGTCCTTTCGTATAAGCTTTTTTCCAGTATAAGGCCCTGCGGGAGAATGGTCAAGAGGGAGATTTTTGGACAAAAAAAGACAACCAACTGACGGGATTGGTTGTCTTTGGATATTCTATATAATGATTGAAACTCGATTACTGAATGCTGTTTACAGCTTTGGTCAGACGAGAAACTTTACGGGAAGCATTGTTCTTGTGATATACACCCTTGGTAGCAGCTTTGTCAATAACAGAAGTTGCGTTCAGGAGAGCAGCTTTTGCAGCCTCAGCGTCTTTTGCAACAACAGCGGCGTCCACTTTCTTGATAGCGGTTTTCACACCGGATTTGATAGCTTTGTTGCGCTCCATTTTAGTATTGTTTACGAGAATTCTTTTTTTTGCAGATTTAATGTTAGCCAATCCGTACACCTCCAAATATTTTCAATCGTTTTGTCTTTTTTGCTTTCCATCGAGCATGGACTTTGACACGGAGACGGACAGCCCGGTGGAACATACTTCTATAGTTTAGTCGATAAGTTCCTGCTTGTCAATACATATTTCAAGAAAAAAATGAGAAAAATAGATACATCATAATATAGAAAGGAAGGAGTTTATGCTGGGGAATTTTCATGTCCGTACGGACCTGGCTCTGGAGGCAAGAGAAAGCTTTGAAGAGGATGATGTGAAGATCCGGGGCGTACGGGTGGAGACGAGAGAGGATGAAGAGAAGGAGATCCGGACCACGCTGGTGAAAATCGAGACGGAAAACGGGGCCCGGACCATGGGAAAGCCCGTGGGCACCTATATCACGATGGAGGCCCCGAATATGTCCGGTCAGGATGAGGATTATCACCGGGAGATTTCGGAGGAGCTGGCGTATCATCTGAAAAAAATGATCGGCGAGCGGGAACAGTCGGTGCTGGTGGTGGGCCTGGGAAACCGAGATGTGACGCCGGACGCTCTGGGGCCCAGGGTTGTAAGCAATATTGAGATCACCCGCCATATGATCCGGGAGTATGGACGGGCTGCCCTTGAAGGGAAAAGGGCCAACGAGGTGAGTTCGCTGGTGCCGGGTGTCATGGCCCAGACCGGCATGGAAACGCTGGAGATCATCAAGGGCGTGGTGGAGGAGACGAGGCCCGATGTGGTTCTGGTCATCGATGCGCTGGCGGCAAGGAATACCAGGCGCCTGAGCCGGACCATCCAGATCTCCGATACGGGCATCAATCCGGGTTCCGGTGTGGGAAACCACAGAAACGGCATCAATAAGGAGGCTCTTGGCGTGCCGGTGATCTCGATCGGCGTGCCGACGGTGGTGGATGCGGCTACGATCGTGGGAGATACGATGGAGGAGATGGTGGAAACGCTGGATTCTTCCGGGAAGGTCCGGGGCTTTGGCGGAGCCCTGGGAACCCTGAACCGGGTGGAAAAGCAGCAGATGATCCGGGAACTGCTGTCGCCGCATCTGAATACGATGTATGTGACGCCAAAAGACATTGACGAGACGGTAAAAAGGATCAGCTTTACGATTTCCGAGGGGATTAACATTGCGCTGGGAGGAATGGCATAGTTTTCCAGAACGGCGCATACACTGATACTGGGGGCAAAAAAATCTTTTGCCCTCACTTGATGTTTGGAGAGATTTTTGACTGGCTCGAAAATGAGGTGGGAATTTGCGTCGTTTTCAAAAATGGTTTCCCTATATAATAGGTAGTATTTTGGTGCTTCTGGGGTTCTATGTTTTCTGTCGGGGACTTCTGATCGCCGGTGAGAATGGCTGGGGCGGCAGCGGCTTCTTTAAGAAACTGCCCGGAAAGATCGAGGAGCTGGCGGTGGATACATACAACGGAGTGTTGACCTGGGAGACGGAGACCGAAACCGGGGAAAGATCTGGAAAAAGTGTGGGGAGGAAGGTGGTGGATGTGCTGTTTCCGCCACTGGAGGAGACGGAAGAGGAGGGGGAGAAAACGGGAGATTTGCTGACGGAAGAGCAGGGAGAGACTGGTGCAGGCGGGGCTGATAGTCAGAGATTGTCTGAAACAGAGGCGGATGAAAAAATGAACGGATCAAAAGTGGTAGAGAGTATAGATTCCTCCGGAGCTGATTACGAAACAGAAACCGAGCCCGACACGACTCTCCCCTACGTCAGCGCCTTCTCCAACTCCGCCATCCCCACCCCGGCGGCAGAGTCTCTCCGCCAGGCACCTCAGGTTCTGCCCTGGGCGGACATGAAGGATTTCAATTTCCTTCTGAACCAGTATTTCATTCTGGACGCCTCCGCGGCGATCGACGAATCTCTCTTAAACGTCGATAATCTCATGGAAAAGGATCTCGCCATTGACACAGATACCGACGGCCCGCAGATCCTGATTTACCATACCCACTCCCAGGAGGCCTTCGCCGATTCCAGGCCCGGGGATCTTCGCGATACGATCATCGGCGTGGGGGAGCGCTTAAAAGAGATTCTCACGGATCAGTACGGCTTTGAAGTGCTCCATCACACGAAGGTCTACGATATGATCGACGGGAAACTGGACCGGAACAAGGCCTACAATCTGGCGGCTCCGGATATTGAGGCGATCCTGAAGGCCTATCCTTCGATCCAGGTGGTCATCGACCTTCATCGGGACGGAGTGGATGACTATCGCTTTGTGACGGAGTTCAACGGAAAACCGGTGGCGAAAATCATGTTTTATAACGGACTCAGCCGTACGGCGAGAAACGGCCCCGTGGATTATCTGCCAAATCCCTACATAGCGGATAATCTGGCCTTTTCGTTTCAGCTCCAGATGAAGGCGGCGGAGTATTACCCCGGTTTCACCCGGAATATCTATCTTCAGAGCCTTCGCTACAACCAGCATCTCTGTTCCCATTCACTCCTTATTGAGTCCGGCACCCAGCTGAACACCGTGGAAGAAGAGTACAACGCCATGGAACCCCTGGCAGATATTCTGAATCAGGTCTTGCGCGGGGAATGAGATAATGTTAAACTATTCAGAGCCGGGCAGATTTTCAGAGAAAATGCGAAGCATGCTTGCGTGAATGAGCGTTTTTCTGTGAAAATCTATTTGGCGAGAAGCCATATCGAGATGGCTCGGTTCTGAAAAACTTACGGATATAGAATCCCCTTTAGGAGGAAATAGAATGGCAATGGACCAAAGCAAAATCAGAAATTTTTGTATTATTGCACATATCGACCATGGAAAATCCACCCTGGCGGACCGCATCATCGAGATGACCGGTCTTCTCACGAAGCGTGAGATGCAGGAGCAGGTGCTGGACAACATGGAACTGGAGCGGGAGCGCGGAATCACGATCAAATCCCAGGCTGTCCGCACGGTTTATCACGCCAAGGATGGCGAGGAGTATATCTTCAACCTCATTGACACCCCGGGCCATGTGGACTTCAACTATGAGGTTTCCCGAAGTCTGGCAGCCTGCGACGGAGCAATCCTCGTGGTGGATGCCGCTCAGGGTATTGAGGCTCAGACCCTGGCCAACGTTTATCTGGCTCTGGACCACAACCTCGACGTTTTCCCGGTCATCAACAAGATCGACCTTCCGAGTGCCGATCCTGAGCGGGTCATCAACGAGATCGAGGATGTCATTGGCATCGAAGCTCAGGACGCTCCCCAGATTTCCGCGAAGACCGGCCTTAATGTGGATCAGGTGCTGGAGGAGATCGTACACCGGATTCCGGCTCCCGGCGGAGACGCTACGAAGCCCCTGAAAGCCCTGATTTTTGACTCTCTCTATGATCCCTACCGCGGCGTTATCATTTTCGTCCGGATTATGGACGGCACCGTGAAAAAGGGCACTCCCATCCATATGATGGCCACGGGTTGTACGGAAGAAGTGGTGGAGGTCGGTTACTTCGGAGCCGGTCAGTTCATCCCCTGCGACGAGCTCAGTGCCGGAATGGTAGGCTATATCACCGCCTCCCTCAAAAACGTTAAAGACACCCGCGTAGGTGATACGGTCACAGACGCTTCAAATCCCTGCGACGCCCCGCTTCCGGGCTATAAGAAAGTCAACCCGATGGTTTACTGCGGTATGTACCCGGCGGACGGAGCCAAATATCCGGATCTTCGGGACGCATTGGAGAAGCTGCAGCTCAACGATGCTTCCCTGCAGTTTGAGCCGGAGACCTCCATCGCTCTGGGTTTTGGTTTCCGTTGCGGTTTCTTAGGATTGCTTCATCTGGAGATCATCCAGGAGCGTCTGGAGCGAGAGTACAATCTCGATATCGTGACCACAGCTCCGGGCGTAGTCTATAAAGTCTACAAGACCAACGGCGACGTGATCGAACTCACCAACCCCTCCAACCTCCCGGACCCCTCCGAGATCGAGTACATGGAGGAGCCCGTGGTGGCGGCTGAGATCATGGTGACCAGCGAGTACATCGGAGCCATCATGGACCTTTGCCAGGAGCGCCGCGGCATCTACGAGGGAATGGAGTACATGGAAGCCACCCGCGCCCTCTTGAGATACACCCTGCCCCTGAACGAGATCATTTACGACTTCTTCGACGCACTGAAATCCCGCTCCAGAGGCTATGCTTCCTTTGATTATGAGATGAAAGGCTATCAGCGCTCCGAGCTTGTGAAACTGGATATCCTTGTAAATAAGGAAGAAGTGGATGCACTTTCCTTCATCATCCACGCGGACACCGCTTACGAGAGAGCGAGAAAAATGTGCGAGAAGTTGAAGGAGGAGATCCCGAGACAGCTCTTCGAGATCCCGATTCAGGCGGCGATCGGAAGCAAGATCATCGCCCGCGAGACCGTCAAGGCCATGAGAAAAGACGTCCTGGCCAAGTGTTACGGCGGCGATATCAGCCGAAAGAAGAAACTGCTGGAAAAACAGAAGGAAGGAAAGAAGCGGATGCGCCAGGTAGGAAATGTGGAGATCCCGCAGAAGGCCTTCATGAGCGTGCTCAAGCTGGACGAGAATTGATGAAAGAGCTGGAGCTTTACCTTCACATTCCTTTCTGTGTGAAAAAATGCAATTACTGTGATTTTCTCTCCGCTCCGGCGGAGGAAAAGACCCGTGCCGCCTATGTGGACACGCTGATCCGTGAGATCGAGGACTTTGAGGAGCCGGAGGACTACGAGGTGGTGACGGTCTTTTTCGGGGGAGGAACCCCTTCCATCCTGCCGGGAGAGGCGATTCTTCGGCTGATGGAAGCCCTCCGGAAAAAGTTTCACTTCCGGGAAGAGGCAGAAATCACGCTGGAAGCCAATCCCGGAACTGTGGATGAAAAAAAGCTTTCCTTTTATAAAAAGGCCGGAATTAACCGCTTAAGCTTCGGTCTTCAGTCCACAGATGCGGAGGAACTGAAAAAGCTGGGCCGGATCCACACCTGGGAAAAATTCCTCGAAAGCTTTGAGCTGGCGCGGAAAGCCGGTTTTTCCAATATCAACGTGGATCTCATGTCTGCTCTTCCGGGGCAGACGGTGGAAAGCTGGGAGAAAACGCTCAAACAGGTCATCGCCTTGAACCCGGAGCATGTCTCCGCCTACAGCCTGATCATTGAGGAGGGCACGCCTTTTTACCAGCTTTATGAAAAAGATGCGGAAAAACGGGATGCCGGGGAAGAGCCGGAGCTTCTTCCCTCCGAGGAGGAGGAGAGGGCCATGTATGAGCTCACGGGCAGCGTTTTAAAGGAAAACGGTTATCTCCACTATGAGATTTCCAACTACGCGAAGCCCGGCCGGGAGTGCCGCCATAATCTGGGTTACTGGCAGCGGAAAGATTACCTGGGATTCGGATTAGGAGCCTCCACTCTCTTAAATCCGGTGCGTTATAAGAATACGGAAGATCTCTGCACTTATCTTGGCGGCGATTTTTCCAAAAAGGAATTTCTGGTGCTCACCAAGGACAATCAGATCGAGGAGACGATGTTTCTGGGGCTTCGGGTCCTTAATGGCGTTTCCAGAAAGAAATTTAAAGAGACTTTTTCCTGCGATCTGAACGTCGTTTACTGGCGGGAGCTGGAAAAACTGGAAGAGGATGGCCTCATCGAGGAGGAGGGCGATTTTGTCCGGCTCACGAGCCGCGGCATCGATCTTTCCAACCCGGTACTGGCGGAGTTTCTATTATCATAAAGAAAAGACAGCCTCACTGCTTGTCATAAAGCAGAGAAGCTGTCTTTTTTAGATTGTTTTAAGCTCAGGCGGCGGTCAGACGATTGGCTGGTACAGTAAAATTAAGTTTCTGATACATTGACGCCGGATGATTTCTTCATATGCAAGGCGGAGGAATGAGGCGTAGCGGTGGCTACGTCGATTGACGACAACGCAGCAGATGAAAAATCAGACAAGTCAAGGTGTCAGTTACTTAATATTCGCTGTGCTAAATAATAGTGAATGGAAAGATAAGTGCTGTCCGTGTAATGAAGGCCGTCCACCGTGGAAAAATCACCGGTGAGAAGATAATTGTAAACGTCCAGGTACTCATCCGGGAAAGCTGCTTTGATCTTCTGATTGAAGGCGTCGATCGCCGCGTTGGTGACGGTGGGGCAGTCATCGCTGACCGGATTTACCGACATCAGATGGAAATCGGTGCCGGGATAAGAAGCGAAGAGCTGTTTATAATAGGAAATGTAAGCGTCAGCTTCTGTGATATCGTTGACGCCCAGATTCAGGATCACCGTGGTATCTGGCGTCTCGGAAAGGGCGGCGGCCAGTTCGCTGGTACCTTCATTTTTCAGCCATTCGTAGCCTTCGCCTTCCTTTGCGATGAAGCGGCAGGTGTCGGAGGGCTCATGGGCTTTCACCGCGGTCGCCATACCGGCGGTCCGGGAATCGCCCACAAAGATGAAGCTGTGGCCTGCGGCGCCTTCCGTCTCCGTGATATAGATGTCAGGCTCCTGGATCGTGATGATATCGCCGCTGAAGCCGTTTTTCAGGACGCTGATGGACTTGCCGCTCATGTAGAAGGTGAGGTAAACGGCTCCGGCAAGGAGCACCAGGATCGTCAGGACTGCCAGCAGGATACCGAAGTTGGCAAAGCCGGATTTTTTTCTCTTTTTCATAGAATACGCTCTGCCGTCTCGTAAGACGGCGCCTTTCTTTGTAGTTACTATAAATATATCTCAGCTGGAAGTCGCTGTCAAGAAAGCGATGTTTCACATTTTTTTCACAAAAAAACTGAAAATGCCTATTGACAAAGGTGGGGTCTGGTGATATGTTATGTACATAGATGTTAGCACTCTATAGAGATGAGTGCTAACAACATCCGAAAGGATGTGGGCGGACCACAGAAGATTCACTCTCTAGAAGAAAGGAGACCTTGAGAATGCAGGAACTTGATGAGCGCAAGCAGAAAATCCTACATGCGATTATCCAGAACTATCTGGAAACGGGAGAGCCGGTAGGTTCCAGAACGATTTCCAAATATGCAGACTTGGGGTTAAGCTCCGCAACCATTCGTAATGAAATGTCGGATCTCGAGGAGATGGGTTACATCATTCAGCCTCACACCTCGGCAGGACGGATTCCCTCCGATATGGGTTATCGGTTTTACGTCGATCAGCTCATGAAGGAGAAGGAGCAGGAAGTCACCGAGATGAAGGAGCTCATGATCCAGCGGCAGGACAAGATGGAACTGGTATTAAAGCAGATGGCCAAGGTCTTGGCAGCCAATACCAACTACGCCACCATGATTACCTCGCCTCAGTATCACCGGACGAAGCTGAAATTTATCCAGCTGTCGGTGATCAGCGAAGATCAGCTGTTGGCGGTTGTGGTAGCGGAAGGCAATGTGGTGAAGAACAAAGTCATTCCCATCAGCCACGGCCTGGACAATGAGACGATCCTGAAGCTGAACATTCTGCTGAACACCAGCCTGAACGGCCTGACGATGGAAGAGATCAATCTTTCCACCATCGCCAAACTGAAAGAGCAGGCGGGCATCCATAGTGAGGTTATCAACAGCGTGCTGGATGCGGTGGCAGAGGCCATTCAGATGGATGACGACCTGGAGGTTTACACCAGCGGTACGACGAACATTTTCAAGTACCCGGAGCTGGCGGACAGCACGAAGGCCAGCGCTCTCATCAGTGCCTTTGAGGATAAGCAGCAGCTCGCAAGCCTCATGGAAGACATGAAGGACGGCGAGGATACCGGCATCCAGGTTTACATCGGCAATGAGACGCCGGGGCAGACCATGAAGGACTGCAGCGTGGTAACTACTACCTATGAGCTGGGCGAAGGCATGAGAGGTACGATCGGCATCGTAGGACCGAAGCGAATGGATTACGAAAAAGTGGTTGACAATCTGAAAACGCTGACCAATCAGCTGGATCTGATTTTTAATAAGAACAAAGAAGGGCGGTAACAAACGTGGCTGAGGAAACAAAGAAAACAATGGATTCCGAAGAAGTAAAAGCTTCTGAGGAAGAAAAGACAACCAGAGAGGAGACCGCAGAAGAGACTGAGAAGCAGGCAGAACATGCGGAGGGAACAGAGACCGAAGAGGAAAATGTTTCAGAGAAAAAAGGCTTCTTTGGAAAGAAAAAGAAAGACAAAAAAGATACTCAGATTGAAGATCTTACCGATAAACTGAGACGCCAGATGGCTGAGTTTGATAACTTCCGCAAACGGACCGAGAAAGAAAAATCTGGAATGTTTGAGATGGGTGCAAAAAGCGTGGTTGAGAAACTGCTTCCGGTGGTTGACAACTTCGAGCGCGGTCTTGCATCTGTTCCCGAAGATCAGAAGGAAGACCCCTTCGTGGCCGGTGTGGATAAGGTTTACAAACAGTTGCTCACCGTATTCGATGAGCTGGGAGTAAAACCCATCGAGGCTGTCGGCCAGCCCTTTGATCCGAATTTCCATAATGCAGTGATGCATGTGGAGGATGACGAACAGGGCGAAAATGTAGTAATAGAGGAATTTCAGAAAGGCTACATGTATCACGATTCCGTGGTACGCCACAGTATGGTAAAGGTAGCCAACTGATGGATGTCTGATTCATCCAGGTTCATCCGCGAAAAGCGGATTTCAGATATAGACAATAAGCAAATAAGTACAGGAGGAATTGATCATGAGCAAGATTATTGGTATTGACTTAGGTACAACAAATAGCTGCGTAGCAGTCATGGAAGGTGGAAAACCGGTAGTTGTTACAAATACAGAAGGTTCCAGAACCACACCGTCTGTAGTAGCATTTACAAAAACAGGCGAAAGACTGGTAGGTGAGCCTGCAAAACGTCAGGCTGTTACCAACTCTGACAGAACTATCTCTTCCATTAAAAGACATATGGGAAGCGATTTCAGAGTAGAGATCGAAGGAAAGAAATACTCTCCGCAGGAGATCTCCGCAATGATCCTTCAGAAACTGAAAGCGGACGCTGAGAACTATCTCGGTGAGAAAGTAACCGAGGCAGTTATCACCGTTCCGGCATACTTCAACGACGCACAGCGTCAGGCAACCAAGGATGCAGGTAAGATCGCAGGCCTGGATGTAAAACGTATCATCAACGAGCCGACCGCAGCTGCACTGGCATACGGCCTGGACAACGAGAATGAGCAGAAGATCATGGTATACGACCTGGGCGGCGGTACCTTTGATGTATCTATCATCGAGATCGGTGACGGCGTTATCGAAGTTCTGGCAACCGCTGGTAACAACCACCTGGGCGGCGATGACTTCGACCAGAAAATTACCGACTACATGATTTCCGAGTTCAAGAGAACTGAGGGTGTAGACCTTTCCAACGATAAGATGGCTCTCCAGAGACTGAGAGAGGCAGCTGAGAAAGCAAAGAAAGAGCTTTCCAGTGCAACCACCACAAACATCAACCTGCCCTTCATCACAGCAACCGCTGAGGGACCGAAGCACTTCGACATGAACCTGACCCGTGCAAAATTCGACGAGCTGACTCATGACCTGGTAGAGGCTACTGCAGGCCCGGTAAACACCGCACTGAAAGATGCAGGCCTGAATGCCAGCGACCTTTCCAAAGTCCTTCTGGTAGGTGGTTCTACCCGTATCCCGGCTGTACAGGATAAGGTAAAAGCCCTGACCGGACATGAGCCGAACAAGAGCCTGAACCCGGATGAGTGCGTAGCCATCGGTGCTTCCATTCAGGGTGGTAAACTGGCAGGAGATGCCGGTGCAGGTGATATCCTTCTTCTGGATGTTACTCCGCTGTCTCTGTCTATCGAGACCATGGGCGGTATCGCAACCCGTCTGATCGAGAGAAATACCACAATCCCGACCAAGAAGAGCCAGATCTTCTCTACCGCAGCTGATAACCAGACCGCTGTAGATATCCATGTAGTACAGGGTGAGCGTCAGTTTGCAAGAGATAACAAGACCCTCGGACAGTTCCGTCTGGATGGTATCCCGCCTGCAAGAAGAGGTGTTCCGCAGATCGAGGTTACTTTCGATATCGATGCCAACGGTATTGTAAACGTATCCGCTAAGGACCTGGGAACAGGCAAAGAACAGCACATCACCATCACCTCCGGTTCTAACATGAGCGATTCCGAGATCGACAAGGCTGTCAAAGAAGCAGCTGAGTACGAGGCTCAGGATAAGAAGCGGAAAGAGGCAATCGATACCAGAAACGAAGCGGATTCCATGGTATTCCAGACCGAGAAGGCAATGGAAGAGGTTGGTGACAAACTGGATTCCAACGATAAGACTGCTGTTGAGGCTGATCTGAACGCTCTGAAGAGTCTCATCGCCAGCACCAATCCGGAAGATATGACTGATTCTCAGGTTGCAGAGATTAAAGCTGCAAAAGAGAAACTGATGGAGAGCGCTCAGAAGCTGTTTGCAAAAGTTTACGAGCAGGCACAGGGAGCTCAGCAGGCTGGCCAGGCTGGCCCGGGACCGGATATGAACGCCGGAGCAGGCACAGATAATTCCGATGATGTAGTTGACGGAGACTACAAAGAGGTATAAAATCATACAGGATGTAACACAGATCGGGGGAGGGTGAGAGCCGTCCCCCCGTTTGTGGTTTTATAAATAAGCAAGAAGAAGAGCCTGATGTGCCGAATCTGCTGTTTTTTCGCGGCACATGGAATGGAGGAGAAAAATGGCAGAGAGCAAACGCGATTATTATGAAGTCCTTGGCGTTGATAAGAACGCAGATGAGGCTACCATAAAAAAAGCATACCGGCAGCTGGCAAAGAAATACCATCCGGACATGAACCCGGGTGACAAGGAAGCTGAGAAAAAGTTTAAAGAGGCTTCCGAAGCATATGCGATCTTGAGCGATGCCGAAAAGAGAAGACAGTATGATCAGTTTGGTCATGCAGCATTTGAGCAGGGCGGCGGCGGAGCCGGCGGCTTTGGCGGCTTTGATTTCAATGGCGGTGATATGGGAGATATCTTTGGAGATATTTTCGGAGATCTTTTCGGAGGCGGTGGACGCAGCCGCAGGGCAGCAAACAACGGTCCGATGAAAGGAGCCAATTTACGCGCCAGCGTGACGATCACCTTTGAGGAAGCTGTTTTCGGCTGTGAGAAACAGCTGGAGCTGAATCTGAAGGATGAATGTACCACCTGTCATGGAACAGGAGCCAAGCCCGGAACGACGCCGGAAACCTGTCCGAAATGTGGCGGCAAAGGCCAGGTGGTCTATACGCAGCAGTCTCTTTTCGGGATGGTTCGAAATGTACAGACCTGTCCGGACTGCGGCGGTACCGGTAAGATCGTGAAAGAGAAGTGTCCGAACTGTCGTGGTGCGGGGTATACCAGCAGCCGCAAGAAGATCGCAGTAACGATCCCGGCCGGTATCGATGACGGTCAGAGCATCCGGATCCGTGAAAAAGGAGAGCCGGGCGTGAACGGAGGTCCCAGAGGAGATCTTCTGGTGGAAGTGAACGTACAGCGCCACCCGATCTTCCAGCGTCAGGATATGAATATCTTCTCTACAGCACCCATTTCCTTTGCGCAGGCAGCGCTGGGCGGTGATGTGCGGATCAAGACGGTAGACGGCGATGTGCTGTACACGGTAAAACCGGGTACACAGACCGATACCAAGGTGCGTTTGAGAGGAAAAGGCGTGCCTTCTCTCAGAAACAAAACGATCCGCGGCGACCACTATGTCACTCTGGTCGTTCAGGTGCCCACGAAACTGAATGAAGATGCAAAAGAAGCACTTCGCAGATTTGATCTGGAGACCGGCAATTCCCTGAATCAGAGTACAGAATCCTCTGCTCCGGCAAAGGAGAAAGAAAAAACAAAGAAAAAAGGCATTTTCAAAGAAGGTTTTGAGAAACTGAAAGAAACCTTTGAAGACAGAGATGAATAAACAGAACTCTCTCCCGCAGGAAAGGATCCGGCGGGAGGGAGTTTTTTTCACTTGTATGAGGAAAGGGGGCGTGTTACAATTCTGGAAAAGGGGGAGTATGAATGAAAGAACGATTTGGAATCCATTCTATTTTTGTGAAACAGCTGATCTGTTTTGCACTGGGAAATGCGATTATCGTGCTGGTTATGACCGCTATTTTTCTGAATGCGTTTCAGCTTGCCAGAGAAGAGGTTTATGACAGAATGAACGCACAGTCCGAGTATTACCTGGAGACTCTGGATGCTCAGCTGGAAAATATTTATAATCTGGAAATCAATTTCTTTTATGACAGGCGGCTTGTTTTTCTGATGGAGGAGAGGAGCAGCCTTTCTGACTATGAGCGGAGAGACGCCCTTCTGTCTCTCGAAGAACGTCTGCAGGCGATCCAGGGCTGCAGCAATCTGATCCAAAATATCTATCTTTTTATTCCCAATACCAATTATATGATAACGCCGTCCTCGGCCGGCCGTATGCAGAACGAGGAGGACTGGGCGCTTCTGGATGATTATATGCAGGACAATGTCTCAGGGCTTCATATCAATGAGAACGGCATGTATTTTCTGGAAGCGGACCGGCATAGCATCAGCACGCAGAATTACCCTTCCCATATTGTGAGCATCATCCTTTCCAGGGAAGAGATTCAGAAGACGATGCAGACGATGATCAAGGATGAGACCAGCGGCGCTTTCTTTTACCGGGATGCTTCCGTGATCCTGGATACGGGAACCAGTGCGGAATACCTGGGAAGCAATATCCTTTCGCTTCTGAAAAAAGACGAAACCGGGATTTATGAGGAAACTCAGCGGGTAAAAATCGGTTCGGAATCTTATCTTGTCATCACGAAGGAATCTCCGTCACTTGGAACCTTTGTTCAGTATTCCAAGGAAGCACCGATCATGTATAAGATCAATCGGATGAAAACGTTTATCCTTGCAGCCTGGCTGATCATACTGGCGATCACGGTGATCTTTATTCTTTACACGCAGCGTCTCATCCATACGCCCATGCAGCATCTTCTCAGGGCGTTCAACCGGGTGAAAAAAGGAAATTTCCAGGAGCATATTGAGGAAAAGAATAACAGTGAATTTGCCTATCTTTATGAAGGTTTTAATGAGATGGAAGACCGGATACAGGATCTGATCCAGGAAGTCTATGAACAGAAGGAACTGAAGCAGAGGGCGGAATTAAAGCAGCTGCAGGAACAGATCAACCCGCATTTCCTTTATAACAGCCTGTTTTCCATCCGGAGCAAGATTTACCGGGAAGAATACGAAAGCGCTGAGGAGCTCACAGAGCTTCTGGGCAGGTATTTCCGGTATCTTACGAGAAATGCCCAGGATTATGTAGAACTTTCGCAGGAAGTGGATCACGCTTACTGTTATGCCAGGATCCAGGCATCCCGTTTTGCTGCCAGAATGGAGATCCGACTGGCAGAGCTGCCGGAAGATATGCAGAAACTCAAAGTTCCAAGGCTGATCATACAGCCTTTGCTGGAAAATGCTTTGGAGTACGGTCTTGGGGACAAGGAAGAAAACGGACTTCTGACGGTTTCCTATGAAGAGAAGGATGGACGTTTTTACATTCATCTCGAGGACAATGGCAGTGTGACAGAAGAAGTTCTGGAAAAAATGAGGGAGAGCCTGCAGAAGGGAGCCAATGAAAAGGGAGAGGTCACAGGAATGATCAACATTCACCGGCGGCTTCAGCTCTATTACGGCGGAATGGCCGGTCTGGAGATAAAGAGAAGTGTTTTTGGCGGGACCTGTGTGACTATTTGTCTGGAAGGAGAAGGAAAAGATGTACCGTTTGCTGATCGTGGATGATGAGATCGATAATGTCTACTGGCTGGAGGAGATGTTCCAGTATGATCTGAAAGAGGAACTGGAGGTTCATACGGCTGTTTCCGGGAAAGAGGCGCTGGAGCTTCTGAACAGGATCCGTTTTGATGTGGTGCTGACAGACATCAAGATGCCGGGCATGACAGGAATGGAACTTTACGACCGGATCCGGGAAAACTGGCCGGCCTGCAAGGTGATCTTTCTCACTGCTTATCCACAGTTTGAGGATATTTACCGGGTAAGCCAGGATAAGGATGTAAAATACATCCTGAAAAGTGAAGAAGAGAAGGTTATCAAAGCCACGGTGGAGGAGGCTTTCGAAGAGATCCGCCAGATGACACGCCGGAAAGAAGAGCTCCGTCAGGACCAGTGGATGAAGTACTGCGTGGAAAGGGAGAATTTCCGGGAACTGCTGGAAAGCCTGAGAAAGAAAGGAGAGCTTCCAAAGAAATGGGAGAAAGAGGGAAACTTTTCTCTGGATCTTACGAAGCCTATGCTCTGCACCCTGATCCGGCCGGAGCGGAGGGACCAGGCAGACTTGACGCAGGAAGAAATGCTGGAAAATCTCTTTTCCGCTTTTGATCAGTATGTACCTGCCACTGTGCGGAAGCTGTTTTTTGGGATGGAGCAGGATTTCCTTATGCTCATGACGCAGCTGAAGCAGGAAGAAACGGAAACAAACCGGCTCTTTACCGTGATCCAGGGTGCACTGGAATATGCACAGGAAACACTGGAAAATACGGCGGATATGAGTTTTTCGGCCATTATGTCCTCAGAACCTGTGACAATTTCCGCCTTCAATGCAAAGCTTTTGGAACTTCGCCAGCTCATGTCTGTAAATATGACTGGTGAGGGAAGTCTTATCGCTCATGCAGAAATCCTGAAGACAGAGATGGAGACAACAAAGCTGCCGGAAAAAGGCAAACAGATGGAATTGTTGAAACTCTATCTGAAAAATGGCCAAAGAGAGAACTACTATCTGATCCTGGGCGAGATCGTCAGCCGCCTGAACCAGTTTGAGAGCATGCACGATATGAATGCCCTGGAGCTCTATTATTCGGTCTCCGTTCTTATGATGCAGTACATCAACGAGCAGGGGATCAGTGAAAAACTGGCCTTCCGCATAGGTCTTTACAAGCTTATGAATTTTAATGAGTACGGCTCCTGGGCGGAGGCGGGAAGTTATCTCTATGACCTCTCCGATGTCATTTTTGAGGAAGGCGAAGGGACGGATGAGAGTCTTTCCGACCGTTCTCTTGAAAAACTGACTGCTTACATAGAGGAAAATCTGGCAGGAGATCTGACACTGACCCAGCTGGCGGCGGTGAGCGGTTTTAACTCCAGCTATCTTTCGCGGATCTTCAAACAGAAATATGGCATCGGATTATCGGAATTTATCCTGAGAAAACGAATGGAACTGTCCAGACAGCTTCTCTTGTGTACCGGGGAAAAAGTCCAGACCATCGCGAAAAAAGCAGGTTATCAGTCTTCACATTCCTTTTCGCGGACGTTCCGTGCCTGCATGGGAATGTCACCGAATGAGTACCGGGAGCAGAAGAAGTAATGAAATGAACCAAAAGTAAAATCATGCACATGGAAACTGGAGAAACCTGCCTGTATAATAAAAGTATCAAAAACAAACACAAGGAGGTTTACGGTATGAAAAAGAAAATGATGATGGCACTGATGGCATCCATGGTTTTAAGCACCGTACTCGGAGCGGCAGGAACGGCAAAGGCAGATGAGGACCTGTACGGGTTTGAGGAACCGGTAACGATCAAGATCGGGTATTCCTGGGGGAAGGATTTTTCCTGGAAAGCAGGACAGGATTCCAGCAATAATGACTGGGTGAACCTGTATAAATCCCATAACATCATCCCGGATGTCATTTATGAAGTGGACAGTTCTCAGGCACAGACCAAGCTTTCCACAGCAATCATGTCCGGCGATTATCCGGATATCATCAGCATGGATGCTACGGATTATGTGAATTATGCGCAGACAGGTGTGATCGCAGATATCACGGAGCTTTATGAAAAGTATGCTTCTGATGAACTGAAAGAATATGTAGGTGTGGACGGCGGACAGAGCATGAATGCCCTCACGCTGGATGGAAAAATCTACGGTCTTCCCATGATGGGTAACGGTTATGATGAGGTTCCGGTCATGTTTATCCGTCAGGACTGGCTGGATAACCTGGGATTAAAGATGCCGACAACGATCGAGGAGCTGAAAGAAGTGGCAAGAGCCTTTACGGAGGATGATCCGGACGGAAACGGACAGAACGATACATACGGTCTGGCTGTGGACGGCGTGGAAGTCCTGACAAAATCCATCGGAACGCTGGAAGGTTTCTTCGAATGCTTCGGTCTCTATCCCGGCTCTGATGCCATGACTTTCATGGATGACGGAAACGGCAAGGTTGTATGGGGTGGAGAAAATGCCGAGAAAGCCAAGGAAGCCCTGACGACTCTTCAGGAGATGTACCAGAACGGCTCCATCACCAGAGATTTTATCACGATGGACAGCAACTCTATCTTTGAAGAAGCAGGTGCAGGACGCTGTGGTATCTGGTTTGCACCTATGTGGGGCGGCATGGTTCCCATGTCCAGTGCAATGAAGAGCACTCCTGAAGCACACATTACGGCAGCTCCCATTCCGGATGGAACAGGAACCGGCGATAACAAGAGTTATTTTGCACCGAGCTTTACCCAGGTTTACTGTGTAAGCTCCAAGTGTGAGAATCCGGAAGTGCTGATCAAACTGATGAACCTCAGTGTGAAAAAACTCTGCCATCCGGAAAACGAAGAGGATTTCAATACTTATTATGGAGACAATGAGCATACCGGTTATAAGTCAGGTCTGATGTGGACGCTGGCTCCGCTGAAAAACTACGATAATTTCCAGAAAGAATCCGCAGCTCTTCAGACCGGTGATACCAGTGAACTGAATATGGAACAGATGAGTGACTATACCAACATGAAAGCTTTCGTGGATGCCAAGGAAGCAGGAACCCTGGATGCAGAAGACGCAGCCCAGAACTCAGGTGCAGCTCTTTATACCGTATTCGGTGATCCGAACGGCGGTTATGCAGCTCTTGATCAGCTGATAAAAGAGGATGGTTTCATTTCTCCGGCTTATCAGGGAATCCCGACAGAGAAAATGGCAGAGGTTTCCCCGACGCTGAAAAAACTCACCATTGAGACCATTGTGAAGATCATTACCGGCGAGTCCGTGGACAGCTATGACGGCCTGGTTTCCAACTGGCATGCACTGGGCGGCGATGATGCCCTGGCAGAAGCGCAGGAATGGGCAGACAGTAACAAGTAAGCTTTGCCATGAATGAAAAAAGAGGCTGTTATACTGAAAGAAAAGGTGTAACAGCCCTTTTTTTCTCAAAAACCGGTCGAAGAGACAGAAAGGGGTTCCTATGAAACAGAAAAAGAAACAGACACGGCAGGGAAGTGACAACAGGGCGTTCCATCTGATGCTCCTTGTTCCGGTCATTCTCCTGTTCATCTATAACATCCTGCCGATCCCGGCAGGAATCCTCATGGCCTTCCAGAATTTTCATCCGATGAAGGGTTTTTTACATTCCAGTTTTGTCGGACTGGCCAATTTTAAGAAGCTCATGCTTCTGCCTGACACCTGGCCTGCGGTACGAAATACTCTGATCATTGCCATCGGAAAGATCATCGGAAATCTTGTGGTGCCGATCAGTTTTGCTCTTCTCCTAAATGAGATCCGGGTACGCTGGTTTAAGCGGGCGGCGCAGACCATTACTTACCTGCCTTACTTTTTATCCTGGGTGGTTTTAGGAGGAATCCTGATCAAATTCCTTTCTCCGGGCAGCTCCTCCACCACACCGGGCCTTCTGAATACGCTTCTGGTGAATTTACATATCATCAAAGAGCCCATCTATTTTCTGGGCAGCAACAGCACGTTCCGGGGAACAATGATCATCAGCGATATCTGGAAAAATTTCGGTTATAACACGATCATTTATCTGGCGGCACTTACCGGCATCGATCCGACCCTTTACGAGGCGGCCATGGTGGACGGAGCCGGCAAGATCAAGCAGACGATCCATGTGACCATGCCGGGCATTGCACCCTTTATCGCACTTATGACGATCATGTCTATCGGCAGCGTTCTGAATGCGGGCTTTGACCAGATCTTTAACCTGTACAGTCCGGCTGTTTACGCAACCGGTGATATCATCGATACGCTGGTATACCGTCTGGGACTGATCAATCAGCAGTATTCCCTGTCGGCAGCCGTTGGTCTTTTAAAATCCGTAGTGTCCTGTATCCTTGTGCTTACCGGCTACAAGCTGGCGGACAAATATGCCGGATACAAAGTGTGGTAGGAGGTGAAACACATATGAATCGGAAAAAAACATCGATGGGAAGAAAAGTCTTTCTGGCAGTGGATGTGATCGTGATCCTGCTTTTATGCCTGATCTGTATGGTGCCGCTTTTGAATCTGCTGGCCTATTCCTTCAGTGCCTCTCAGCCCATCATTGAAAATAAAGTTTTTCTCTGGCCGAAGGAGTTCACACTGAAAGCTTATCAGTATGTGCTGGAGAGTAAAGAATTCTGGAGTTCTGTTTCTGTGAGTGTTAAAAGGGTTTTACTGGGTGTTCCGCTGAATACGCTGCTGACGATCCTGGTGGCCTATCCGTTATCCAAAGATGAAAGACAGTTCAAAGCCCGGAAATATTATGTGGCTTATATGCTCACGGTCATGCTTTTTAACGGTGGTCTGATGCCCACCTATTACATTGTCTCCAAGACAAAGCTGATCGATACCGTGTGGGCGCTGATCATCCCGGGAGCAGTTCCTATTTTCAACTGCATCGTTCTTATGAACTTTTTCCGCGGGATCCCGTCAGAACTGGAGGAATCGGCAAAGCTGGACGGAGCCAGCCAGTGGCAGATTTTATGGCGGATCTTTATTCCCATATCCAAGCCGTCTCTGGCAACGATCATTTTGTTCAGCCTGATCAATCACTGGAATTCCTGGTTTGACGGCCTGATCTATTCCAACCATACCACCAATTATCCGCTTCAGTCTTATCTTCAGACTCTGGTCACTTCCACAACGGAGATCCTGGCGCAGGGAGATGTAAAGGCGATCGCAAAGTTAGTGGATATCAACGATACGAATATGAAGGCAGCACAGATCTTTATTTCAGTCATCCCGCTGATGCTGATCTATCCCTTCCTTCAGAAATATTTTACGACAGGGCTTACGATGGGAAGCGTGAAAGGATAAAAAATGAGACCGATCGATATCAAAATTCAAAACACAGCAGTCCGGGAAGGAATCGTAGAAGCTCTGGTGATCTGTTGGAAATTTTCTGAAAGAGATGCAGGAAAACGGCAGGCCGCCTGCCGGATCCTTTTAAAAAGGCCGGATGGCGGGTGCCTGTACGACACGGGGACACTGGAGACCGGAAAGCAGAACGGACACCGGCTGGAGCTTTCTTTTCAAACACATATCCGCTTCTTTGCAGAAGTAGAGATTACGGATACAGAGGGAAAAACGGAAAGCGGACGCTCAGAGATTTATGTAAGCGGCATTGCCCCGGAAAAGACTCCGGAGAAGAACTGGATCGGAAACGGGACGGGAGACCCGTTCTATGCCCTTCGTTTTCTTGAACCGGGAAAGAAACTGAAAAACGCATACTGCTCCGCAGCAGCGACAGGCCAGTATGAGCTTCGGATCAACGGAAAACTGCCGGATGACAGTGTGCTTAACGGTTCCTGGACGGATTTTCACAAACGGATCCATTACCGGACGTTCGAGGTCACCGCTCTTTTAAAGGAAGGACGGAACTGTCTTTCCATGGAGGCTGGAAATGGCTGGTACTATGGAAAATGCAAGGACGGGCGGTATTTTTACACCATGGATAAAGGCTATGAGGCCTTTGGAGACAAGCTGGGAGTAAATGTTTTTCTGACACTGGAGTATGAGGACGGCACCCGGGAAGAGGTAGTGACGGATGAAAGCTGGAGGATCCTGGAAAGTCCGGTGACTTATACGAATATTTATGGTTCGGAGGACTTTGACAGCAGAAAAGAGAACACTTACTGGCTGTTTTCACCGGAAGAGGAAGAAAAGCTGGCGAAGGCTGCATTTCTGGAAGACGGTCCGAAGCTTGGGACGCTGGAGCCTATGCTTTATGCTCCGGTCAAAGTTATCCGGGCTTATGAAGGAAAACTGGCAGCAGAGGAGGCGGATGGAAGCCGGATCTATGATCTTGGCCAGAATATGGCTTTCCTTTTTGAGCTTCGGGTGAAGGGAACCTGCGGCCAGAAACTTCGTCTCCAGTGTGCGGAAAACTGGAAAGCGGGAGAGTCCTTCCATCCCATGACAAATTCCTGGTGCGAGGAGACACTTTCCGGAGAGACAGAGTGTTTTGCACCAAAGTTTACCTATCTCGCGGGCCGCTATGTAAAGGTGGAATTTTTGCAGGAAGCAGGGGAGGAAAAGCCGGAGGTTTTGTATCTGCGGGGCTGTCAGATCAGCAGTTCTGTGGAGCGGACCGGAGAGTTTTACTGCTCGGATGTCCGTTATGCCGAGATTCAGAACCTGATAGAAAATTCAATCCGGAATAATCTTCAGCATGTCCATACGGACTGCCCCACGGCAGAACGGCTGGGATGGCAGGAACCGAACCACCTCATGGCACCTTCCATCATGTATACTTATGATGTGGAACCGTTCTGGGAAAAGATTGAGTGGGACCAGTGTGACAGCCAGTACCCGAAAGGGGAAAAGGATGTGGATCACGGTGCGTTTCCCCATACTTACGAGGCAGGACTTCTGCCGTCGATCGCTCCCCGCTACGCCCGTTTCCTGGTGGATGGCGGAGACGGAAGCTTCTGGGATATCATTCCCTGGGGCAGCAGCCTGGTCATGGGGTTAAAGGAGAGGGAGCGCTTCTACGGAGAGAAAAAGGATGCCGGGGACTTTTATGAATTTATCCGGAAATATACCGATTACCAGTATGAGAAATATCTCAGCTATGCCTCTGTTTATGGAAAGAAAGAAGGCGTCTGCTTTTTAAGACAGGGCCTGGGTGACTGGGGAACCTGGAGAAAAGAGGACAATTCCAGGGAAAATATTGAGACGGCCTACTTTTACCGGAATCTTCTCCTGACAGCGGAACTGGCAGGTCGCACTGGCAGGAAAACAGACCAGAAAAAGTACGAAATACTGGCGGAAGACTGTAAGGAGCAGTATAATAATTTGTTATTAAAGAAACATCCGGTAACCGGAGAATGGTACTACCAGTCCTGGGAAAGCGATGATGACGGGATCATTCAGGGAAATCAGGCAGTACCTTTACAGTTTGGTCTGGTACCTGAGGATAAGAAAGCTTCGGTGGAAAAGAGCTTTCTGGAGTCGGTGAAGGAACACCGTTTTCTGGCCGGTGAGATTGCCCTGCCCTATATTTTCCGGACCCTGGGAGAACTGGGGGAGATGGATATTGTCCATGATATGATCCTTCAGAAGGAGCATCCCAGCTATTACCGTTTTGTGGAAAAGGGCGAGACCTGTCTTCCGGAGTTCTGGAGTGACGAGGCCAGAAGCAGGGATCATGATATGATGGGAAGTATACTGGAGTGGTTTTACCGTTATGTGGCGGGAATCTCCTCGGAAGACGGCTACTCTTCCATACGGATCGAACCCAGGCTTCCAAAAGCACTTGACTGGGCAGAGTGCCGTTATCAGAGCCTTACGGGGCTTGTGGAGGTCAGCGTCCGCAGGAAAGAGGGCGGACGGCTGGAAGTGAGCTGCCGGATCCCAGCGAACACCGTGGGAACGCTGGAAGTCAACGGAAAAGCTGTGGTCCTCACGGGAGGAATCACCTACCGGGTTTCCTGAAAAAAGAAAGAGGCGCAGGGGAGCGGATATTGCCTGAAAAGAGGAGCCGGCTGTGAAATACTGAGAAACTGACAGGGGGATAAGAGATGAACAATACATTCAAACCATATGTGACGCCGGTGGTCCTGCAAAATCATCTGCATCTCGGCGGGAAAAATGCCAAAGGAGACAGCCTTGCCGTCAACAGTCTTTACTTGGAGCGGCAGGGACGGCCCTGGATCGGGATCATGGGAGAGTTTCATTATTTCCGCTATGCCAGGGAGGACTGGAAAACGGAGCTCTTAAAGATGAAGGCCGGAGGCATTGAACTGGTGGCGACCTATGTGCCCTGGCTCTGCCACGAGGAAGAGGAAGGCGTTTTCGACTTTGAGGGACAGAATGATCTGCGTGCCTTTGTAACGCTTATCGGGGAACTGGGGATGGAGGCTGCGGTGCGGATCGGACCCTGGGTCCACGGAGAACTGCGGAACGGCGGTTTCCCGGACTGGCTTTTGAAAAAGCCTTTTCCTCTTCGGAATGGAAATCCGGGGTTTATGCAGGAAGTGGAAAGCTGGTACCGGATCGTGGCAAAACAGCTGGATGGCCTCTACTTTAAGGACAGCGGTCCCATTCTGGCGATCCAGCTGGAAAATGAGATGCCCGATGACGCGGAATATCTGAAAAAGCTGAAAGAGCTGGCGATAAAATGTGGGATGGAAGTGCCGCTTTATACGGTGACGGGCTGGAACAGCACCGGCGGGGCAAAAATTCCCGTGGATGAGGTGCTGCCGCTGTTTGGTGGTTACTGCGGCGCTCCCTGGGAGCAGAGTACGGAGGAACTTCCGCCATCCACTCACTACTTTTTCACCGGAATCCGGAATGATTCCTCTATCGGAAAAGATCTGCAGCAGATGAAAGCGGCAGACGGCTGGCAGCTGCCCTATGAGCGTTATCCTTTCGCTGACTGTGAGCTTGGCGGAGGTTTGCAGAATACCTGGCACCGAAGGTATCAGGTGCAGGGCATGGATATCTATGCGATGGCTCTCTGTGGTTTGGGGGAGGGTGTCAACCTTCTGGGATATTATATGTACCATGGCGGTACGAACCGGATGGGAAAATTATCCTCCTTTCAGGAATCGAGGGCTACGGGCTATCCCAACGACTGCCCGGTGCTGTCCTATGATTTCCAGGCGCCGCTTTCTGAATACGGGGAAGTGCGGGAACAGTACCGGCTCCTGAATCTTCTGCATCTTTTTCTGAAGGATTATGGGGAATGCTTTGCGAAGATGACCTATGTGCCGGCCGGCGTTTCGCCGGGGCTGATGGACACGGAGAAGCTCCGCAGTGCTCTGCGTACGGATGGAACGGGCGGTTTTGTTTTTGTGAACCACTATCAGCGTAGGACAAGGCTGAAGGATGTGGAACAGGCGGTGTTTGAGGTGGAGAGCCGGAATGAGAACGGCACCTGTGAGACGATCCGTTTTCCTGCACTGGATATCTGTGGGGAGGTGAGCTTTTTCCTGCCTTATAAAATGGATCTGGCAGGAGCAGAGCTTACCTGGGCCACAGCCCAGCCTCTTTGCCGGGAAGGAAACACCTTCTTTTTCCTGGAGATTCCCGGAATGGAACCGGTGTACTGTTTGGATGGCAAAGAATTTTCGGTGAAGACCGGGCGGGAGGCATTCCGGATTCTGGAAAAGAAAATTTCCATTGTGACCTTAAACCTGTCGGATGCCCGCTTTTTGCGGCGGCTGGATGGGAAACTCTATCTGGGTGAAGGCTGTGACCTTTATTTGGAGGACGGGACACTCCGTTCTGTGGAAGCGGGAGAACAGAAGGCATTTGTCTGGGAAAACGGGGCATTTCAGTCCTGTTCGGTGCAGGCGGAAGAAACGGGCTGTGAGGAAGCTCCGCGTCTGACTGCCGAAACAGGGGATGTTAGCTGTCGATCCAATGATTCCGTCTGCATGCTGACAAAGCTTTCTGATTCTCCTTTCACGCTTACCGGCCCCGGCTTGGAGGAAGTGCTCCTTTCCGCGCCCGGTCCGCTGGACTGGTACCGGCTGACGGTCCCGGATCCTTATGGCTTTGTTTCTTTGGAGCTTCCCTGCGACATCATGCAGCTTTACACCGATGGCACGCTTACTGCGGATGATTTTTATCACGGTGTTCCCTGGCGGCTGCCGAAGAAGCTCCTTTTCGGGAAGGAATGTTACGTTGTCACCACAACAACAGAACAGAATATATATCGGGAACGTCCGCTTTACCGATGATCAGATCCGTTTTTCCGGAGAAAAAATTCCCGGAAAAACGGATTTTTAAAATGCTCCCATTGACAATTCCCGTCACCTGGGTGATAATTGATTAGTTAGAGTAGTGACCGTGAAAAGAAAGGAATTTATTTTTATGAAATGGAAAAAATTTACCTTAAAGACTTTATCAGAAGTGGAGGATATTGTGATCTCCACGCTGGCAGAAGCAGGTGTGGAAGGCGTTGAGATCGAGGACAAGGTTCCTCTGACTGAATCCGATAAGCAGCAGATGTTTGTGGATATCCTGCCGGAAGGTCCCAAGGATGACGGCATCGCTTATCTGAATTTCTATGTGGAAGAGGATACGGATGAGACGGAGCTTCTTGAGCGGGTAAAGGCAGAGCTGGATGATCTCAGAAACTTTATGGATATCGGTGAGTGCACGATCACGGCTTCAGAGACAGAAGATAAGGACTGGATCAACAACTGGAAACAGTATTTTCATCAGTTCTATGTGGATGATATTCTCATCATTCCTTCCTGGGAGCAGGTGAAACCGGAAGATGAGAGCAAAATGATCATTCATATCGATCCGGGAACAGCCTTTGGAACCGGTATGCATGAGACCACACAGCTTTGCATGCGTCAGCTGAAAAAACATGTGACTTCCGAGACAGAGCTTCTCGATGTAGGGACCGGAAGCGGCATTCTGTCCATCGTTGCTTTAAAACTGGGAGCGAAGCATGCCGTCGGAACCGATCTGGATCCCTGCGCCATCAGTGCGACAAAAGAGAATCTGGAAGCCAATGCGATCCCGGAAGGTTCTATGGACGTCATGATCGGAAATATTATCGATGACAAAGAAGTACAGGATGCGGCTGGCTACGACAAGTATGACATCGTGACGGCAAATATTCTGGCTGATGTACTGGTTCCTCTGACTCCGGTGATCATCCATCACATGAAAAAAGGCGGTATCTATATTACCTCCGGTATCATCGATGATAAAGAGGAAACGGTTGTGGAAGCAGTGAAAAAAGCAGGTCTTACGGTTCTGGAGGTGACCCATCAGGGAGAGTGGGTATCCGTCACTGCAAGAAAGGATTTTTAACAGCATGCATCATTTTTTTGTGGAACCGTCTCAGATTCAGGGAAATCACATTTTCATAGACGGGCCGGATGTGAATCATATTAGAAATGTGCTCCGCATGAATCCCGGAGAGGAAGTCAATGTGACAGACGGCACCGGAGAGAAGGTTTACCGCTGTGCCATTGCCGCCATCGGGGAAGAGAAGGTGGAACTGAACATTATGTGGGCGCAGGAAAAAGGCATGGAGCTCCCTTCCAAGATCTATCTCTTTCAGGGATTGCCGAAGAGTGACAAGATGGAGCTCATCATCCAGAAGGCCGTGGAACTGGGTGTTTATGAGATCATACCCATGGCTACGGCCCGGGCGGTGGTAAAGCTGGATCAGAAAAAAGCAGCAGCCAAGGTGAAACGCTGGCAGGCGATTTCTGAAAGCGCAGCCAAGCAGTCCAAACGGCTTCTGATACCGGAAGTGAAAGAGCCGGTGAAATTTTCCGAGGCACTGAAACTCGCTTCTGACCTGGATGTACGGCTGATCCCGTACGAACTGGCAGAAGGGATGGACGGGACGCGCCGGATCATCCAGTCTGTGAAACCGGGGCAGTCTGTGGCTGTTTTTATCGGCCCGGAAGGCGGTTTTGAAGAAGCAGAGGTGGAACTGGCAAAAGAAGCCGGTTTTCAGGCGATCACTCTTGGAAGACGTATTTTAAGAACAGAAACAGCAGGAATGACGGTTCTTTCTATTCTGATGTATCAGCTGGAAGAAAACTGAAATCCTGGAAGGAGATAGAAATTTTGGAAGCATATCTGGATAATTCCGCCACAACCTGGTGTACTGAGCATGTGCGTGATGTGGTGGTAAAGACAATGATGGAGGATTACGGAAACCCTTCCTCCAAGCATACAAAAGGAATGGAAGCGGAGAAGTACCTCCGGGAGAGCCGGGAGATCATCGCGAAGACCCTGAAAGTCAATGAAAAAGAGATCTTTTTTACCTCCGGCGGAACGGAGAGCGATAACTGGGCCCTCATTGGAACGGCCATGGCCAACCGTCGCGCCGGAAAACACATCATCACGACGGCCATTGAGCATGCGGCAGTCTTACAGCCCATGCTGTATCTGCAGGAGCAGGGCTTTGAGGTGACGTTTCTTCCGGTGGATGAGACGGGACTGATCAGTCTCGAGGATCTGAAAGAGGCCCTTCGGGAGGATACGATTCTCGTTTCCATCATGTATGTGAACAATGAAGTGGGAGCAAGGGAGCCTGTCGAAGAAGCAGCAGAACTGGTACACAGACTGGCACCGAAAGCCTGGTTCCATACGGATGCCATCCAGGCTTACGGAAAATATCAGATCCGTCCGAAAAAAGCAGGCATCGATCTGCTCTCCGTCAGCGGCCATAAGATCCATGGTCCTAAGGGAAGCGGTTTTCTCTACATCAATGAGAAAGTGAAGATTCATCCCCTGATCCTGGGCGGCGGCCAGCAGAAGGGCATGCGTTCCGGTACGGACAATGTACCCGGGATCGCAGGACTGGGAGCAGCGGCAGCAGACTGCTATAAAGATTTTGAAGAAAAACAGAAGAAGCTGAGAGCACTCAGGAATTATTTTATAGAAGAAGTGGAAAAGCTTCCGGATATCCAGGTGAATGGTCCGAAGGAAGAAGAAAAAGCGGCGCCTCAGATCGTCAGCGTCAGCTTCCGTGGTGTGCGGAGTGAGGTGCTTCTGCACGCACTGGAGGAACGGGGCATTTATGTCTCTTCCGGCTCTGCCTGCTCTTCCAACAAGAAACTGCCGGTGAGCGCAGTATTGAAAGAAATCCATCTGGAATCCGATCTTCTGGATTCCACACTCCGTTTCAGCTTCTGCAATGAGACGACAAAGGAAGAACTGGATTACTGTCTGGAGAATCTGAAAGAACTGCTTCCGGTGCTGAGAAAATACGCAAGACACTGAGAATTATTAGAGGAGAAACTGCATGTATAAATCTTTTTTGATTAAATACGGAGAGATCGGTATCAAGGGAAAGAACCGTTATCTCTTTGAGAATGCTCTGGTGCGCCAGATTCGCTATGCGTTGAAGCGTATCGACGGGGAATTTGACGTTTACAAGGATCAAGCCCGGATTTTCGTGGACTGTTCCGGCGATTATGATTACGAGGAGACCGTGGATGCTCTGCAGCACGTCTTCGGTATCGTGGGCATCTGCCCCATGGTGCGGGCCGAGGACAAGGGCTTTGAGGCTCTGGCTGAGGACGTGGTCGCATTTATGGGAAAAACACATCCGGAAGGAAACTATACCTTCAAGGTCAATGCCAGAAGAGCGAGAAAAGACTATCCGATGCTTTCCATGGAGGTCAATGCGGCTCTTGGTGAGAAGATCCTGAAAGCCTTCCCGGAGACAAAGGTGGATGTACACAATCCTGAGATCGTGGTGAATGTGGAGATCCGCGATGAAATTTATATCTATTCCAAGATCATTCCGGGTCCCGGCGGTATGCCTGTGGGAGCCAACGGAAAAGCCATGCTGCTTCTTTCCGGCGGAATCGACAGCCCGGTAGCCGGCTACATGGTAGCAAAACGAGGTGTTCTCATCGACGCGGTTTATTTCCATGCACCGCCATATACCAGTGAGAGAGCAAAGCAGAAGGTCGTGGATCTGGCAAAGATCATTTCCAGATATACAGGACCGATCAATCTTCATGTGGTGAATTTTACGGATATCCAGCTTTATATTTATGAGCAGTGTCCGCATGATGAGCTGACGATCATTATGCGTCGTTATATGATGCGGATCGCAGAGCATTTTGCCAAAGAGACGAAGTGCCTTGGTCTGATCACCGGTGAGAGTATCGGTCAGGTGGCGAGCCAGACCATGCAGAGCCTTGCAGCGACCAATGAGGTCTGCACACTGCCGGTATTCCGTCCGGTCATCGCTTTTGATAAACAGGAAATTGTGGATATTTCTGAGAAGATCGGAGCTTTTGAAACTTCTATTCTTCCTTATGAAGACTGCTGTACGATCTTTGTAGCAAAGCATCCGGTGACAAAACCGAATATCAAGATCATCAAGAGAAGCGAACAGCATCTGAATGAAAAGATCGATGAGCTGATGAAGACGGCGATCGATACCGTAGAAACGATCTGGATCGAGTAAGAATGTCTGCTGTCACAGATGTTCTGCAAAAAAAGAAGGCCGCTCGCATATGCGGGCGGCCATTGTATCCGGCAGGATTATTTGCTGATGATGTAGGGCTTCAGGATCTCAAGGATCTCATTCAGTCCGGCATCAGCATGGATGTTCAGGTCGATGGGTTTGGAAAGATCAAGGCTGAAGATACCCATGATGGATTTTGCATCGATGACATATCTGCCGGAGATCAGATCGAAATCATAATCAAATTTGGTAATGTCATTTACGAATGATTTTACCTTATCGATGGAATTTAAAGAAATCTGTACTGTTTTCATTGGAAAAACCTCCCTGCTAATTTTAATATGATTCCAGTCCAGCAAAAATTAAGTTTCGGATACCTTGACGCCAACGCAGCTGATGAAAGATCAGAGCAGTCAAAGTGTCAGTTATTTAGGTTTCACTGTACCGGTGTAACGAGGCAGTCTTCCTTGGGACTGGAACGTTACATTCTAGTTTAATATTACAGAGATGGCAGATAAATGTCAAGAAGAAAACAATACAAAGTTTGCAGCAGTTTTCATAGAGTAACTATTCAGGACGTTCAGCCCAACAGGCCACAGACACGCGCATTGCATGCGCTATCGCTGCATTCGCAGCTTCTGTCTGAGGCTAATGGGCGTTCCGCCCATTCCAAAATGAAAATTCATCCTATTGCAAACGAGTTTGCATAGTCTGATTTTTCATTTTGCTGATGTTCTGAACTGTTACACAAAAATATATTTTTATAAAGAGAAAGGATCAGACATGTCTGAGAGAAAAAAAGCGGCCCTTCATAACCTGGGCTGTAAGGTAAATTCTTATGAGACAGAGGCCATGCAGGAGCTGCTGGAACAGGCCGGATATGAAATCGTGCCGTTTGCTCCCGGAGCAGATGTCTATGTGATCAATACCTGTACGGTGACAAATATGGCAGACCGGAAATCCCGGCAGATGCTTCACCGCGCCAAAAAGATGAATCCCGACGCCGTCGTGGTGGCCGCAGGCTGTTATGTGCAGGCGGCAGCGGAAGAGGCGGCAGCGGATGAAGCCATCGATATTATTATCGGAAACAACCAGAAAAAAGATCTGGTAAATATACTGGAGAATTTCAGAAAAGGCGAAAAGTCAAAGACAGAGTGCTCCTGCGACGGGGACTGCGGCGACGATTGCACCTGCAAAGAAAAGCCAGAAAGTCAGGAAGCGCCGGCAGCGGAGCTCGCTTCCATGAGCGAGGAGGAATTTGCGGCCAGCGTCCATGAGACCCGGAAATACCTCAAGGATCTGACCCATGAGAAAGAGTACGAGGAGCTGAAAATTACCCACACGACAGAGCACACGAGAGCCTATATTAAAGTGCAGGACGGCTGCAACCAGTTCTGCAGTTACTGCATCATCCCTTACGCCAGAGGCCGGGTGCGAAGCCGGGAGCTTGCCGATGTGCTCAATGAAGTTAAAGGCCTTGCTGAGAGCGGTTTTCAGGAGGTCGTCCTCACCGGTATCCATCTGAGTTCCTACGGCATCGACAACGGAGGAAGCCTTCTGGAGCTGATTTTAAAGACAATGGAAGTGCCGGGCATCCGCCGGGTACGCTTAGGTTCTCTGGAACCCCGTATCATCACGGAAGAATTTGTCAATGCTTTAAAGGATCAGGAAAAATTCTGTCCCCATTTCCATCTTTCTCTTCAGAGCGGCTGCGACGCGACGCTGAAACGAATGAACCGCCGCTATACGGCTGAGGAATATTACGAAAAATGCGTGCTTTTAAGAGAGAATTTCGACCATCCGGCGCTGACCACCGATGTGATCGTGGGCTTCCCCGGGGAGACTGAGGAGGAATTTGCAGAGACTGTGGCTTTCCTCAAGAAAGTGGCCTTCTACGAGACACACATTTTCAAATATTCCAGACGAAAAGGAACCAAGGCCGCCGTCATGGAAAATCAGATTCCAGAGGAGCTCAAGACGAAGCGGAGCGATATCCTCCTGAAGCTGGATAAGGAGCACCGAAAGGAGTACGAGGCGCTTCTTGTGGGAACCGAGCAGGAGGTCCTTTTCGAGGAGGAGGTGACGATCGACAGAAAAGACTGGTTCGTGGGTCACACGAAAGAGTATGTGAAAATCGCCGTTCCCGCAGAGGAGAACCTTGCTAACCAGCTTCAGATGGTGAAGGTATCTGCTGAGAGAGCAGGCGACCTTCTGGCCGGAGAAGTCAGGTAGAGTTCGGAGCATGAGGCCACAGGTCTACGCGCTGCTTCGGTCGGCGCTAAACGAGTCCCACTGGGACTCAGCACCCCGTGCATTGCATGCACTATCGCTGCTGACGCAGCTTCTGTCTGAGGCTCATGGATCTACATTCTATTTCGGTCCGCGCTAAACGAGTCCCGCTGGGACTCAGCGCCGTTCCGCCCATGACAAAATGGAAATACAGCCTATTGCAAACAAGTCTGCATAGTCTGTCTCCCCATTTTGCTCTATACTCTGAACTGGAACTTGAACACAGATCGCGAAGCGACTGTGTTCATGAGCAAGTAGCGAAGCGGATTGCGAATGTCCGCTTTACTTTTTATAGGATATATATTAAAATAAACCCAAAGCAGCTTTTTTCCCAACGGGAAGGAAAAAGCTTCAGACAGTTGATAAGACAGACGAGGACGTGAGAAAATGAGTGATATCAATCAGACACAGTTTTTTAAGGTAAATGTGGAGCCGGAGCTTCGGGTCAAAGAGGTTCTGGACACTGTTTACAACGCCATGAGAGAGAAAGGCTACAATCCGGTCAATCAGATCGTGGGTTACATTATGTCTGGCGACCCGACTTACATCACCAGCCACAACGGCGCCCGCAGCATGATCATGAAAGTGGAGCGGGACGAGCTGGTGGAGGAGCTTCTCAAGGATTATATCAAGAACAACGCGCAGCAGTGACCGACAGAAAAGGAACAGACAGTATGAGAGTAATGGGTTTGGATTTCGGATCCAAGACAGTAGGCGTCAGTGTGAGCGATCCGCTGGGAGTGACGGCACAGGGCGTTGAGATCATCCGGAGAACCTCAGAGAACAAGCTTCGCCAGACCCTGGCGAGAATCGAGGCTCTGGCCAGAGAATACGAGGTGGAAACCTTTGTCTTAGGCTTCCCCAAGAATATGAACAATACCATAGGAGACCGGGCGGAAAAATCCCTGGCTTTTAAAGAGACGCTGGAGCGCCGCACGGGGATCCCTGTGGTCATGTGGGACGAGCGCCTGACCACTGTGGAGGCCAACCGTACGCTGATGGAGAGCGGAGTGCGCCGGGAAAACAGAAAAGAATATGTGGATAAGCTGGCTGCAGTTTACATTCTGCAGGGCTATCTGGACAGTGAGGGCATGAAAAATGGAAAAAATTAAATTTGCTTTTGCCGACGGAGAAGAGGCGGCAGAATTTTTTGTACTGGAACAGACCCGCATCGCCGGAGTGGACTATATCCTTGTGACGGATTCCGAGGAGGATGAGGCAGACTGCTGGATTCTCAAGGATCTGTCCGGCGACGGAGAGGAGGAGGCTGTCTACGAGATGGTAGAGGATGACAGCGAACTGATGGCAGTATCAAAGGTCTTCCAGGAGATGCTGGACAACGTGGATATTACAATATAACGAAGGAGGTATTAGTTTTTGAAGCATGAAAACAATTCAAAACTGAAGATCATACCTCTGGGCGGCCTGGAGCAGATCGGCATGAATATTACTGCCTTTGAATATGAGGACAGTATTATTGTGGTGGACTGCGGCCTGGCCTTTCCTGAGGATGATATGCTGGGAATTGACCTGGTGATCCCGGACATCACCTATCTGAAGAACAATGCAGATCGGGTGAAAGGTTTCGTCATCACCCACGGTCATGAGGATCATATCGGAGCCCTTCCCTATGTCCTCAAACAGCTGAACGTGCCCGTGTACGGAACGAAACTGACGATCGGGCTCATTGACAACAAGCTGGAGGAGCACAACCTGACCAGAAGTGTGAAACGTAAGGTGATCCGTCACGGACAGTCCATCAATCTTGGGGCTTTCCGTATCGAGTTCATCAAGACCAACCACAGCATTGCGGACGCTTCCGCTCTGGCAATCTTTTCACCGGCAGGCATCGTGATCCATACGGGAGATTTCAAGGTGGACTATACGCCGGTTTTCGGTGATGCCATCGATCTCCAGCGTTTTGGAGAGCTGGGAAAGAAAGGCGTTCTGGCTCTGATGTGCGACAGCACCAACGCGGAGCGGCCGGGCTTTACGATGTCCGAGCGCACCGTGGGAAAAACCTTCGACAATATTTTTGCGGAGCATAAAAATACCCGTATCATCATCGCCACATTCGCTTCCAACGTGGACCGTGTGCAGCAGATCATCAATTCTGCTTATAAATATGGAAGAAAAGTGGTTATCGAGGGCCGGAGTATGGTAAACGTCATCACGACAGCCGCGGAGCTTGGCTATCTTGACATTCCGGAAAACACTCTCATCGATATTGAGACGATGAAGAATTATCCCGACGAGCAGATGGTTCTTGTCACCACCGGAAGTCAGGGCGAGTCCATGGCAGCCCTCTCCCGGATGGCGGCCAACATGCACCGGAAGGTTCAGGTGAAATCCGGCGATACCGTGATTTTAAGCTCCAATCCGATTCCGGGCAACGAGAAAGCTGTTTCCAAGATCATCAACGAGCTGACCATGATGGGAGCCAACGTGATTTTCCAGGATGTTCATGTTTCCGGCCATGCCTGCCAGGAGGAGATCAAGCTGATCTATTCTCTGGTGCATCCGAAATATGCGATCCCGGTTCACGGCGAGTACCGTCATATGAAAGCCCAGGCGGATATTGCCGCGTCCTTGGGCATTCCGAAGGACAACATTTTCATCCTTCATTCCGGAGATGTGCTGGAGCTGGATGAGAAGAAAGCGGAAATTTCCGGCCATGTGCCCTGTGGTTCCATTCTCGTGGACGGTCTGGGCGTGGGCGATGTGGGAAATATCGTTCTCCGGGACAGACAGCATCTGGCGGAGGATGGTATCCTGATTGTGGTTCTGACACTGGAGCGTTTCAGCAACCAGCTTCTGTCCGGACCGGATATCGTGTCCCGCGGCTTTGTTTATGTGCGTGAATCAGAAGGACTTATGGAAGAGGCCCGCCATGTGGTGGAGGATGCCATTACAGACTGTATGGATAAGCACGTTTCTGACTGGGGCAAGATCAAGAACGTGATCAAAGATTCTCTCAGCGACTTCCTCTGGAAACGGACTAAGAGAAGTCCTATGATCCTGCCGATCATTATGGAAGTCTAGGTGAGAAAAAATGGATGAGATCAGACAGTGTACGGAAGCTCTGAAAAAGGCAGTACGGGAGAGTGACGATTACAAGGGCTTTGCAAAAGCCAAAGCAGCCCTGGAAGCCAACCCGGAGCTTCGGGAAAAGGTCATGACTTTTCGAAGAAGAAACTATGAGATTCAGAACCTCAAGGAGGGGACGGATGTCTATACGGAGATGGAGCAGCTGGAGGAGGAGTATCACGAGATCCGGAAAAATCCGCTGATCAGCGACTATCTCCAGTATGAACTGGGGCTCTGCCGCATCATGCAGCGGATCAATCTGAGCCTGGTGGGAACCGTTGATCTTGATATCGGAGATTTCAAGGATATCATCAAATGGTAGGAGGCTGCCCATGAAGAAGCAGACAGGAATCCGGCTCTTTTTTGCCATACTGAAGATTTTTGCTCTGGTGGCGCTGGTGTTCCTTCTGTATTCCTGGGGGAAAAAGGCCTATTCCTTCGGCTATCAGGTGGTAGCCCAGGAAGCGGTCTCCCGCCCTCCCGGCAAGGATGTGGCCGTCACGCTGGACAACGGCATGACCGGAGAGGAACTGGCAGAGCTTCTGGAGGACAAGGGCCTGGTGCGTGACGCGCGAGTTTTCTATGTGCAGCTTCTTTTTTCCAAGGAAAAGCACAAGCTGAAAAAGGGAAGCTACCTTCTAAATACGTCCCAGACGCCGGAAGAAATGCTGAAAGTGCTTTCCCGGGAAAATGAGACGGAAAGCGAATAAAATGAGGAAGAAACAGTGATTGTAGACGAGAGAATGGTCACTTACATTAATTCTCTGGATATGGGAAACACACCGCTTCTAAACGAGATCGAGAAAGAGGCGAAGGCAGATCTTGTGCCGGTGATCCGTAGGGAGATGCAGAGCTTTTTAAAAGTGCTCCTTGCGATTCACCGGCCCCTTCGCGTTCTGGAGGTGGGAACGGCCGTGGGCTTCTCGGCCCTTCTGTTCTGTGAGTACGGCCCGGAGAACATGCAGGTGACGACGATTGAAAAATATGAAAAAAGGATTCCGATCGCCCGGGAAAATTTCCGCCGGGCAGGCCGGGAGAACCAGATTACCCTTCTGGAGGGCGACGCGGCTGACATCTTAAAGGAGCTTCAGGAGTCCTACGACCTGATCTTTATGGATGCGGCGAAGGGGCAGTACATCCACTTCCTGGATGATGTGCTCCGGCTGATGAAGCCCGGGAGCGTGCTGGTCTCCGACAACGTGCTCCAGGGTGGGGATATCATTGAGTCCCACTATGCCGTGGAACGGCGGAACCGGACCATCTACAAACGGATGAGGGAATACCTTTACGAACTGAAACACAACGACAAACTGCTGACCAGCGTCATCCCCTTAGGAGACGGAGTCACAGTTTCTGTCAGAAAGGATATGAAATGAGAGTACCGGAGCTTTTGATTCCAGCCAGCAGTCTCGAGGTCTTAAAGACTGCGGTAATCTTTGGAGCCGATGCCGTATATATCGGCGGTGAAGCCTTTGGCCTCCGCGCCAAGGCAAAAAATTTTTCCATGGAGGATATGAAGGAGGGCATTCAGTTTGCCCACGAGCATAACGTGCGGGTCTATGTGACCGCCAATATCCTGGCCCACAACGGAGACCTTCCCGGCGTGGAAGAATATTTTAAGGAGTTAAAAGAGATCGGCCCCGACGCGCTGATCATCTCTGATCCTGGCGTTTTTATGATTGCAAAGCGGGTCTGCCCCGAGATTGAGATCCATATCAGCACCCAGGCCAACAATACGAACTACGGCACCTACCGTTTCTGGCATGAGTTGGGGGCAAAGCGCGTGGTTTCCGCGCGAGAGCTTTCCATGAAGGAGATCAAGGAGATCCGGTCGAACATTCCCGACGATCTGGAGATCGAGACCTTCGTCCACGGAGCCATGTGCATTTCCTATTCCGGCCGCTGCCTTCTGAGCAACTATTTCACCGGAAGGGACGCCAACCAGGGAGCCTGTACCCACCCCTGCCGCTGGAAATATGCGGTGATGGAGGAGTCGAGACCCGGCGAGTATCTGCCGGTCTATGAGAACGAGCGGGGAACCTACATTTTCAACTCCAAGGATCTCTGCATGATCGGCCATATTCCGGATCTCATCGATGCCGGCATCGACAGCTTCAAGATCGAAGGTCGCATGAAGACCGCTCTCTATGTGGCCACCGTGGCTCGAACCTACCGGAAAGCCATCGACGATTATCTCAAAGACCCGGTTCTCTATGAAAAAAATATGCCTTGGTATCTGGATCAGATTTCCAACTGCACCTACCGGCAGTTTACCACGGGCTTTTTCTATGGTAAGCCGGACAGCGAGGCCCAGATCTACGACAGCAACACCTATGTGAAAGAATACACCTACCTAGGCATCGTGGGCGGAACCAATGCGGAAGGCCTCTACCGCATCGAGCAGAGAAACAAATTTTCTGTGGGCGAGACCATCGAGATCATGAAGCCAAACGGGGACAACATCAAGGCAAAAGTTCTTCGCATCGTCAACGAGGAGGGCGGGGAGCAGGAGAGTGCACCCCATCCCAAGCAGGTTCTCTATATCGACCTCGGCGTTCCGATGGAGCAGTACGATATTCTCCGGAGAAAAGAGGACGCCTGAACAAGCACGAAAAGAAAAACTTTTTCATATGCTGTAATAAAACTCCCTTTGAGGTGCTTTTTTGAAGACGTTTCCCAGGCCCCTTACCACGGAGGAAGAGAAGGATTATCTGGAACGCTACCGGAACGGGGATCTGAAGGCGAAAGATGTCCTGATCGAGCGGAATTTACGGCTGGTGGCCCATGTGGTGCGGAAATACCAGACAGCGGAGGATGAGATGGATGACCTCATTTCCATCGGTACGATCGGCCTTATCAAAGCGGTGTCTACTTTTGACGGAAACCGTAATTCCAAGCTGGGGACTTACGCTGCCAAATGTATAGAAAATGCAATGCTCACATCAGGGCATCTCCGGAGAAAAAATTTTCGGAGGTGCCCTTTTTATTATGGATTCTTCACGGAAAATACGCTATACTGAACACAAAAACAGACAGGAAAGAAGGAAGTGTCGTGAAAAAGATAGAGACGATTCACGCCGTGGGCCATGTGCTCTGCCATGACGTGACACAGATCATAAAGGACAAGACAAAAGGGCCGGTTTTCCGAAAAGGCCATATCGTGACGGAAGAGGACATTCCGGTGCTGCTTTCCGTGGGAAAGGATCATCTCTACGTCTGGGAGAAGAACGAGAACATGCTTCACGAAAACGAGGCGGCTGAGATTCTTTTTGACCTCTGCCGCTCCGAGGGCATGAAGGGCTCCGAGATCAAGGAGGGAAAAATCGAGGTCATCGCCGATCGGGACGGTCTCTTAAAGATCGACCGAAAGAAGCTCTTTGCGGTGAACTCCCTGAGCGAGATGATGATCGCGAGCCGCCACGGCGATTTCCCGGTGAAAAAAGGGGACAAGATCGCGGGCACCCGAATCATTCCGCTGGTGATTGAGAAAGAGAAAATGGAGCGGGCGAAAGAAGCTGCTGAAGGCGGCCCGATCTTCCGGATCCTGCCCTTCCACAAGAAAAAAACGGCCATCGTCACCACCGGAAACGAGGTCTTTTACGGCAGAATCAAGGATACCTTCGGTCCTGTGGTAAAAGAGAAAATCGCCGAGTACCCGACGGAATTTCTGGGACAGACTTTGGTGGACGACCAGAAGGAGCACATTCAGGAGGCCATTCTTCACTATATCGACGAGGGAGCGGAGCTGGTTCTCTGTACCGGAGGCATGAGTGTGGACCCGGACGACTGCACACCGGGAGCCATCGCCGGAACAGGAGCGCAGGTAATCACCTACGGAGCGCCGGTGTTGCCGGGAGCGATGCTTCTTCTGGCCTATTATGAGAAGGATGGGAAAAAGATTCCGATCGTGGGCCTGCCGGGCTGCGTCATGTACGCAAAGCGGACGGTCTTCGATCTGGTGCTTCCGCGGCTGATGGCGGATGATCCGGTGACTTTTGAGGAGCTGGCGGCTTTAGGCGAAGGTGGACTCTGCCTGAACTGCGGCGTCTGTACTTTCCCCAACTGCGGTTTTGGAAAAGGAGTGGTCTATTGAAACGGCGGGAATTTTATCTGGAGCTTTTCCAGAAACTTCAGAACGGAGAGACGGTAAAGGTCTGGACAGACCTGGAAAAAGGCAGTCATTCCTTTGAAGCGCCGGGAGAGGGTACCTTTTTTGAAGAAGAGTTTGCCGGCAGGACGCAGGTCGTGGTCTTCGGTGGCGGGCATATTTCCCTGGCCCTCGAAAAAGTGCTGAAAACGCTGGATCTCACCCTCACGGTGGTGGATGACCGGCTGGAATTTGCAAACCGGGAGCGTTTTTCGGAGGCGGACCGGGTGCTGACCATGAGCTATGAGAAGCTTTCCGAGGTGGATTTTGGTTTTGCCCCGTATTTTATCATCGTCACCCGAGGTCATAAGGACGATGATATCTGCCTGCGCTATGCCCTGTCAGTCAAACATTCCTACATCGGCATGATCGGAAGCAAAGGAAAGGTGGCCCTGACCTTTGACCGGCTGGCGGCAGACGGAATCTCCCGGGAAGCCCTAGCGGAGGTCCATGCTCCCATTGGCCTTAAGATCGATGGAAACACGCCGGGCGAGATCGCCATCAGCATAGCGGCCGAGCTCGTCCAGGTAAAAAATCAGAAGAAACGGAGTCTTTTTTCCGAGGAGCTGGCTCAGGGCCTGCGGGAAGAAAGAGGCCCTCTCGTTATGGCTACGGTTATCGAGAAGAACGGTTCCTCCCCGGGAAAACGGGGAGCCAGGATGCTGGTCAACGAAAAAGGTGATATCTACGGCACCGTGGGCGGCGGCACGGTGGAGTACACGGTGATCCAGGAGGCAGAAAATTTTCTTCGGGAAAATATCGGGGAAGACCTTTTCGAGATCCGGGAGTACAACCTCTCTAACGAGGGAGCCGCCTCCCTTGGCATGATCTGCGGAGGCCATATTAAAGTGCTGCTGGAGAAACTTTGAAACATGATAGATTTATATAGAAGAAACATCGATTATCTCCGGGTGTCCATCACGGATCGCTGCAATCTACATTGCCGGTATTGCCTGCCGCCGGGGCTTGAAACAGCGGAAAAGGACCGGGAGCGGTACCTCACGAAGGAGGAGATTTTAAGGGTCTGCCGGGCAGCTGAAACCATCGGCATCCACAAATTCAAGATCACCGGGGGTGAGCCGCTGGTGCGGCCAGAGGCTCTGGAAATTATCCGGGAACTGAAAGCTCTGCCGGGTACCGAAGCTGTGACCCTCACGACGAACGGTCTTCTTCTGAAAAAGGCTTTGCCGGAGCTTCAGAAGCTTTCCATCGATGGCATCAACGTGAGTCTCGATACACTGAAACCAGAGCGTTTTTCCTGGATCACTGGTCTTAACCGGGACGGGAGAGAACTCTGGAGCGGAGTGCTGGAAACGCTCAAAGAGGGCGCTTTTATGGGGATTCCCATGAAAATCAATTGCGTTCCCATCCGAGGGTTCAATGAGGATGAGATTCTGGATTTTGTGGAGTTGACGAGAGAGCTTCCGGTGGATGTCCGCTTCATCGAGCTGATGCCCATCGGGGAAGGAAAAGCTTTTCAGGGCAGAGATAAGGAGGAACTTCTGGCTGTGATCCGGAAAGTTTATCCGGATTTTAAAGAGACGGCGGAAAAACGGGGAAACGGACCGGCGGTCTACGGAAAAGTGCCGGGCTTTGCGGGCTATGTGGGCTTTATCGAGGCCCTTCACGGAAAATTCTGCAGTTCCTGCAACCGTTTGCGTCTCACTTCGGAAGGTTTTTTAAAGCCCTGCCTTTATTACAGAAGGGGTGTAGATTTAAAGGCGCTTCTTCGGGGCGGAGCCGGGGAAAAAGAACTGGAGGAGGCTCTTTGCCAGGCCATTCTTCAGAAACCGGAGGCGCATCATTTTCAGGAGAGGGATCCGGAAAGAGAGGCAGAAGAAACATTCATGGCAAGGATAGGAGGATAACGTATGGGATACATTCGGGCAGTCTGCATCAGTGAGAAAAAAGGAACAGGCAAGAAAAATGTGGGCGAGGCCGTTTTTATAGAGGACGAAGGTTTAAAAGGGGATGCCCACGCGGGAAAATGGCACCGGCAGGTGAGTCTTCTCTCAAAAGAAGCCGTCGAGGCCTTCAAGAAGCGGGGCGCCAGCGTGGAGGACGGCGATTTCGGGGAAAATCTTCTGGTGGAAGGTTTTGAACTCAAAAACCTTCCCGTGGGAACGATTTTTTCCTGCAACGGTGTGGTTCTGGAGTTGACCCAGATCGGAAAAGAGTGCCATTCCCACTGTGCCATCCACGAGGCTGTGGGGGACTGCATCATGCCCCGGGAGGGCGTTTTTGCGAAGGTGTTAAAGGGCGGCACGATCCATGTGGGCGATGAGATCCGGATCATCGGCGAGACCCACCGGTACCGAGTGGGCGTGCTCACGGTCAGCGACCGGAGCGCCAGAGGCGAGCGGGAGGATCTCGCAGGCCCGCTGATCCGAGAGCTGGTGGAAAAGGATTCCTACCTGGTGGTGGATCAGAGCATCGTTCCCGACGACCAGAAGACCATTGAGGAGGCTCTGATCCGGCTTGCCGACCAGGTGAAGGTGGATCTCATTCTGACCACCGGCGGGACGGGCTTTTCCGTCCGGGATGTGACGCCGGAGGCCACAATGGCCGTCGCCGGGCGGAATGCTCCTGGCATCGCGGAAGCCATCCGGGCCTATTCCGGCACGATCACGCCGAGGGCGATGCTGAGCCGGGCCGCCTCGGTGATCCGGGGCCGGACCCTGATCGTCAACCTTCCGGGCAGTCCAAAAGCCGTCCGGGAGAGTCTGGATTTCGTCCTGCCGAACCTTTATCACGGGCTGGACGTTTTGAAAGGAGAAGTGACAGATTGTGGATCGAAGGTCCATCATCTGCACCGGTAAAGCATGCAACAAAGAAGAAAAATCCCTTTGCAGATAACAAAGTAAGGAGAGTACACATTATGAAAAAAAGGCAGATCGCAGCAGTTCTTGCCGGGATTATGGCTATGAGCCTTGCCGTTCCGGCTATGGCAGCCGATGAGACCGAGGGAGAAGAGGTAAAACTTCTCATCGCGGCAGCAGCCAGCCTGGAGTATTCTATGGAGGAAAAACTGATTCCGCTTTTTGAGGAGCAGAATCCGGGAGTTAAAGTAGAGGGTTCTTACGACAGCTCAGGAAAGCTTCAGACCCAGATTGAGGAAGGCATGGAGGCAGACCTTTTCTTCTCCGCAGCCACCAAACAGATGGATGTGCTGACCGAGGAGGGCTACATGAAGGAGGACAGCGAAGCAGACCTGCTGGAGAATAAGATCGTAGCCATCGTTCCGAAGGACTCAACGCTGGAACTGAACAGTTTCGAGGATCTGGCCAATGCAGAGACCGTCGCTCTCGGCGATCCGGACAGCGTTCCCGCCGGCCAGTATGCGAAAGAGGCCCTCACCAGCCTGAATCTCTGGGATGAGGTTTCCGCAAAGGCAAGCTTTGGAACCAACGTAACCGAGGTGCTGAACTGGGTAGCAGAGGGAAGCGCTGAGGCCGGCGTGGTTTATGCTACCGACGCGGCAGCGAGAGCCGAGGACGTGGAAGTGAAGGCAGAGACTCCTGAAGGAAGCCTGGCAAAACCGGTTATTTACCCCGTAGGTATTCTGGAGAGAACTGAGCACAGCGCGGAGGCGGAGGCTTTCCTTGAGTTTCTTCAGTCCGATGAAGCCGGAGAGATCTTCAAGGAATACGGTTTTACTCCGTATAAAGCAGCCGAGGAGAATGAGACAGAGAGCGAGACTGATACCGAGGAGACCCCGGAAACTGACACTGAGGAAGTAACTGAATGATCGACTGGTCGCCCCTTCTCATTTCCTTAAAGACCGCCTCCCTGACGATGATCTTCGTGTTTTTCCTAGGACTTCTGGCGGCACGCTGGGTGGTAAACTTAAAGAGCGAGGGCCTGAAAATGGTTCTCGACGGTCTTCTGACCCTGCCCCTGGTGCTGCCGCCCACGGTGGCGGGCTATTTCCTCCTCTATATTTTCGGAGTGAAACGCCCCATCGGGCTCTTTTTTCTGGAGTATTTCGGGGTGAAAATTCCCTTTTCCTTCGGTTCCACGGTGCTGGCGGCCACGGTCATCGCTTTTCCATTGATGTACCGCTCCGCAAGAGGTGCCCTGGAGCAGGTGGATGAAAACCTCATCTATGCGGCCCGGACGCTGGGTTTTTCCGAGTGGAAGATCTTTTTTAAAGTCTCCCTGCCGGCCTGCCTTCCCGGTATCGCTGGCGGCGCCGTTCTGGCCTTTGCGAGGGGGCTGGGAGAATTTGGAGCTACCTCGATGATCGCCGGAAATATTTTGGGAAAGACCCGAACCCTGCCGTTGGCGGTCTATTCTGCTGTGGCGGCCGGAGATTTTGATACTGCAGGAAAATATGTCATCGTCATTGTGCTGTTGTCCTTCCTCGCAGTGGTTCTCCTGAACTACTTTGCGCTCCGGGAAAAACGAAACAGAAAGGGGAAAAAGTCATGAGCCTTCAGGTGGATATCAAAAAGAACTGGAAAGATTTCAGCCTGGACGTACGCTTTGATTTGGACAAAGGCCCTCTGGGAATCCTCGGAGCTTCCGGCTGCGGAAAAAGTATGACGCTTAAATGCATCGCCGGAATCTGGCGGCCTGATGCGGGAAAGATCGTCCTCAACGGCCGGACCCTGTTCGATTCGGAGAAAAAGATCGACCTCAAACCCCAGAAGCGGCGCGTGGGTTATCTTTTCCAGGATTTTGCCCTTTTCCCCAACATGACCGTGGAAGAAAATGTGGGAGCCGGCATCACCCTTCCGAAGAAGGAAAAAGAAGAGCAGATCCATAAGATGATCGAAAAATTCCATCTCATGGGCCAGGAGAAAAAATATCCCTTCCAGCTCTCCGGCGGCCAGAAGCAGCGGACGGCTCTCGCCCGGATTATGGCTTACCGGCCAGACGTGATCCTTCTGGACGAGCCCTTTTCCGCCCTGGACGCCTATCTGAAGGAGCAGCTTCTTCTGGAGCTTCTCGAACTGTTGAAAGATTATTCCGGCGATGTAATCCTCGTGACCCACAGCCGGGACGAGGCATATAAGATCTGCCCTGAGCTCATGATCGTCAGGGAAGGCCGCCAGATGGAAAAAGGCAGCACGAGAGCCCTTTTCCAGAACCCCGAATACCTGGAAACCGCCCGGATGACGGGCTGCAAGAACCTTCTGAAAGCGAGAAAATGCGGCCCCAACGAGATGGAGCTCACCGAGCTTGGAATCCGGCTCGTCTCCGAACAGCCGGTACTTGACGATGTGCGCTATGCCGGCATCCGGGCTCACTATTTCTATGTGCCCGCGGACCCGGCGAAAGAGGTGAACCTCCTTCATCCCCTGGATTTTCAGGAGACGGAGGCCCCCTTTGAAATCAATGTGATCTTCCACACAAAGGCCGGAGCTCCCGGCATCTGGTGGAAGCTTGAAAAAGAAACCTGGAACAGCCTCGGAAGAAAAATGCCGCCCGCCCTAGCGCTGGCCCCGAAGGATGTTCTGCCCTTAAGATAAAAGGAAAGGAAGGTGTCTATGTGGAAGAAAGCCATGTGGATCGGAGTACCCAGAGAAGAAATTGAAGAAAAGAAGATTTATCAGGGCGATATGAACGGAAGATTTGCCTATTATCGTCTGGAAATCGAGCTTGAAGAGGCCGGAGAAGCGATTGTGGATCTCTCGGCAAATTCCAGATATCGCCTCTGGATCAATGAGAAACCGGTGCTCTCCGGCCCCTGCCGGAGCAATCAGTTCCGGCACTATTATGAAACGGTTGATCTGAAGCCTTATCTGAAAAAAGGAAAAAATATCCTGGCAGCCCAAGTGCTTCTCTATGACAGTATGTATACCGCCGGCTGGCAGGATCAGAGGGCGCCTCTGGTCAGCGTGGCTTCCCTTCCAGCCGGCCACCGGTTTGCCCTGGAGGGCGCCGTGAAGGATGCACAGGGTGTGGACGCAGCAGAACTGACCACAGGAAAGGCCGACTGGAGAGTCTGGCTGGACAACACCTTTTATTTATATAAGGAAGGTGCCGTGGACACTAATCTGGGCGCACTGGCGGAAAAAATCGATTTTTCCAGAACTCCGGGAAACTGGAAATCGGAAAGCTTCGATGCCTCCGGCTGGAAAAAAGCGGTGGAGCTGGAGACGGCGGCAGAAGGCTATGAAAAATTTTTAGGCATTCTGAAAACCTTCCGGCTGGAGGAGCGTCCCATTCCGCTGTGCGTTGAAGAAGAAGCCACGCTGGACAAAGAGCTGGGCGAGCCGGTTCTGGGAGAAAAAGAAGCTCTGACGGTGGAGCCGGGAGAGAAAAAGGTGTTTCTTTTTGACGGGAAAACGCTTTTTAACGCCTACTTCCGCTATCACATACAGGGTGGAAAGGGAGCGGAAATCTCCTTTACCTACTTTGAAAAATTTACAAAAGGCCGGGACGAAGTAAAAAGAGATGACTACAGAAACGGCGAGATCGGGAATAACGGCAGAACAGACCGGATTTTCCCGGCGGGAGGAGACCTTCTCTATGAGCCTTTCTGGTATCACACGATGCGTTTCCTGAAAATCGAGATTCAGGCAGGAGAGGAAGCGGTGAAATTTTACCGGCCTCAGCTTTTGAAGACCGGTTATCCGCTCCGGCCGGAGTCAGAGATTTCTTCCACCGCAGAATGGGTGCAGCCGATCTATGAGATGTGTGTGCGGACCCTGCAGGATTGCATGATGGAGACCTACATGGACTGTCCCTTCTGGGAGCAGATGCAGTATCCGATGGATACCCGGCTGCAGGCGCTTTTTACCTATGTATGCAGTACAGATACGAAGCTGGCGCGGAAGGCTCTTCAGGATTTTCATGATTCTATCCTGCCCATGGGACTGGTGCAGGGCCGGGCACCGAGCAATCCGCTTCAGGTGATCTCGACGTTTTCTCTCTATTATATTTTCATGCTTCTGGAGTACTACCAGAGAACCGGAGATCTTAAGGTTTTAAAGCTTTACCGGTCAGATGTGGATGGGATTCTGGAGTATTACGACGGAAAAATCGGCACTTCCGGTCTGGTGGAAAATCTGGGCTACTGGGAGTTCATCGACTGGCAGGAAAGCTGGGAAAAGACCTGCGGCCGGCCTGTGGCTGCCGAGGAAGGCCCCTCAACGATCATCAATCTGATGTACGGCCTGGCTCTTTTGAAGGGAGCCAGGATCGCTGAGATCACAGGAAGAGAGGGCCTGGCGGAAGAGTACCGGAAGCGGCAGAAACAGATTGCGGAAAAGGTACAAAAGCTTTGCTGGGATGAGGAGCGGGGACTTTACCGGGAAGGCCCGTCTTACCGGCAGTTCAGCCAGCATGCCCAGAGCTGGGCGGTTCTGAACGGTCTTTTAAAAGGCGAAAAGGCCCGAGCGGTGATGGAGAAAACCTTCCGGGAGCCGGATGTGCTGCGCTGTTATTTTTCTACCTGTTATGAACTGTTTCGGGCCTGCGAGCTGGCAGGCTGTTATGAGCTGACCGGGGAACAGATGGATTGGTGGCTGAAACTGCTGGACGAGCACTGCACGACCTGCCCCGAGACGCCAGCCGGTTCCAGAAGCGAATGCCATGCCTGGAGTGCTCTGCCCATGTATGAGCTGATGAGCGTGATGGCGGGAATTCGAAGAGAATCCGGGGAGCCTTCCAACGTGGTCATCAAGCCGCATCTTAATGCTGTGCCGGATCTTAGAGGAAAATTTGCCACAGAATATGGCTCGATTCTCTTCTATTATGAAAAACAGGAAAATGGAATCCGGGGAAGCATCACGCTTCCTGCCGGAATGACAGGAACCTTTGTTTATCCGGATGGAACCAGCTTTTCTCTGGTTGCCGGAAAAAACCGGATCGGCTAGGCTAGTGTACTGTATCATTGACATTTCGCTAAATAACTTGCCTGTTTTCCCATCGAACTGCGTTGACTTCGCTCAACG